>DATNNK010000491.1:0-3028 GCA_035601875.1 Casimicrobiaceae bacterium
CTCGCGCAACCCCTTCTTGGAGACGTCTGCCAACCAGTTGATGCGCTCCAGCTTGGCGCCATTATTCAGGTGAAACCTCGCCACCGGATCCTGCGCCGGCTCGCTGCCGTCGGACGATTGCAAGAGGTAGGTGGCGCACAACTGCGTCAGTGGCTCCCGCAGGCTTACCAGGCACTCGGTGGCGTTCTTGGGGTCGGCGGCAATCTTGGCGGGATCGGTGCCAAGCTCCTTGGCCACTGCCTTTAGCGCTCTCGCCAGCGGCTTGTGGAGCTCGGCGTCGGGTGCCTTGAGCCGCGGCCCGAGCCAAGCGGCGAAACCGGGGATGGGTGACAGCGTGCAGAACACCTTGAGCCGGGGAAATTCCTGCGAGAGCACGTCTACAACGTGCTTGATGAGGAAGTTGCCGAGCGACACTCCTCGCAAGCCCGGCTGGCAGTTGCTGATCGAGTAAAAAACCGCCGTGGTCGCACGGTTAGGATCGATCGAAGTGGACTTTACGTCGAGCAATGAAGCGACGACGTCGGCCATCCGGTTCATCAGCGCGACCTCGACGAAAATCAGCGGCTCGTCCGGAAGCGCCGGATGGAAGAAGGCGAAACACCGACCGTCGGCCTCCAGCCGCCGGTGGAGGTCGTTCCAGCCTTGAATCTCGTGCACGGCCTCGTGGAGAATGATCTGCTCCAGCAGGTAGGCGGGCGTGCGCCAGTCCACGCGGACGATCTGCAGGAAGCCGGGATTGAACCACGACGACAGCAGGTGGCGGACGTCCCAATCGACGGCGTCTAACTCGCGATTTTCACGCCTGAGCTCCAGCAGCCGCTCGCGCATCCGCAGGATCGTGGCGGTGCCTCCAGGTGCTCGGTTCAGCCGCCGCAGCAGCTCCTGGCGCGGCGGCTCGGCGGCGGTGCTAAGCCGCCGCAGGTTCGCTGCCGACGCTTCCGCGGCGTACGCTTCGGCAGCTTCGAGCACCCGCTTGGGATCTGGCGAGAATTGAGCGAGCAGCTCCGAGAAAAACCGCGCCTGATCCTTTATGTCGAGCTCGCCGTACAGATCGAGGGTGGTTTTCGCCAGCGATACGCCAGCCGCCTCGCCGCGCTCGGACAACAATTTCTTGCAGCTGCCGATGAGGCGCCGCACCTTGAGGCCATCGCGCGTAAATGCCGCGGCCCGCTTCTGAACGGATTCGAACATGCGTGAGGGATCGGAGTTACGGAAGGGGCGGCTCTGGCCGCGTCGCGCATCCCGGCGTCGAGTTCATGATGCCATCGATGGTGCTAATATCGCCAGGCATTCGCCCGGACCGACGATCCGAACGGCGAACGCATTTCCAACAGGGGGATAAATGTTCCGCAGGTGGCTCGCTATTCTACCAATTATCGTTGGCGCGGTCGTCGCGACCGCGTCGTCGGGCTTGGCGCAAGGGCAAGCAGATCCGATACGCGTCGGTTTTCTCACGGTTCGCACCGGCCCGCTCGCCGCCGGCGGGCGCCAGATGGAAGACGGAATCCAGCTTTTTCTCACGGAGCGCAGCTACACGATTGCGGGAAGGAAGGTCGAACTCATTATCGCCGACACCGGCGGCAACCCGGTCGGAGCGAAGACCAAGACGCAGGAGCTGGTCGAGCGCAGCAAAGTGCATGTGATCATCGGCCCGCTGGCGACGTTTGAAGCATTGGCAATCGACGATTACATCAAAGAGGCGCGGGTGCCGCTCATTACTCCGACTTCCGCCGCTCAGAATGACCTCGCGCAACAGAAGCGCAATGATTTTGTGCTTCATGCGGTCGGCACCGCGGCACAGCCGATGCACGTGCTTGGCGAATACGCGGCGAAAAAGCTCGGCTATAAGCGCGTCGCGACCATCGCCGACGATTTCACTTACGGTCACGAAGGACAAGCAGGGTTCCAGCGTACTTTCGAGGAGAACGGCGGCAAGGTGGTGCAGAAGTTATGGTCACCGCTGAACGCCGTCGATTACGGATCTTATGTGGGCGAAATCAAGCAGAATGTGGACGCCGTGTATGCAGGTTTTGCCGGCGCCAACGGGTTGCGCTTTCTGCGGCAGCTCAACGAATACGGCTTGAAGTCCAGGATCGCGGTGCTGGGTAATCCGACCTGCGTCGACGAAGGCGTGCTGAGGAATATGGGAGACGAGGCGCTCGGCGTCGTGACGGCAAGCTGGTACACGGCGACGATCGACACGCCGGACAACAAGCGCTTCGTGCAGGCGGTGCTCGATGAGTACAAAGTGGTGCCGGGGTTCTACACCGCAGGCACTTACACGGCAGGACTGTTCCTTGAGGAGGCTCTGAAAGCGCTCAACGGCAAATTCGAGGACAGCGCCGCGTTCGTGCGCGCTCTGCACAACGTTCGCCTCACCAGTGGGCCGATGGGCCCGATCCGCCTCGATGAATACGGCAAGCCGATACTCACCATTTACGTCCGCAAGGTGGAGCGTAAGGGCGGGGTGCTCGTAAACACGATCGTCAAGACCATTCCCGACGTCAGCCAATTTTGGAAATACGATCCCAAGCAGTTCATGGCGAGCCCACCCTATTCGCGCGATTATCCGACGGCCAAGAACCTCGAATAGCGCGACCGGTTTGACATGGCGACGATTCGGATGAGCGGCGTGAGAGCCGAATATCGCCAAACCGGCAACGGTCCCGATTTGTTGCTCCTGCACTCGCTGCTCACCGAGATGAGCGTGTTCGAGCGTGTACTGCCGCGGCTTGCCCAGGCGCACCGCGTGACCTGTCTCAACCTGCCGGGCTTCGGCGCGTCCGATCCGGTCGAATTGAGCTCGGTAGGCGAGCACGCAGACCACGTCGCTCGCGTGATGGATGCGCTCTCGCTGCCATCGACCGTCGACGTCTTCGGCAATGGATTCGGCGCCTTTGTGGCGCTGGAGCTGGCGATCGGGCACGGCGCTCGCATCGGCCGCCTGATGGTGGCGGACACGGCGCCGGCTTTTCCCGATCCCGCCAAGGCGCCATTTCGAGGCATGGCGGAAAAGGTTCGTGCGACC
>DATNNK010000492.1:0-6846 GCA_035601875.1 Casimicrobiaceae bacterium
TTGCCGGGAGTGCATCCCATTCGAATATGTCTTCGTTGGTTGCGAGCCGGTCGCCGAGGGCCCGCCAGGCGACGGGAAAGACAGGCGAGGAACCGGTGGCTATAACGATGCTCGCCGCTTTCACCAGTATGCGATCGTCGATCAACAAGGTCCTGTCATCGACAAATGTGGCGCGGCCGCTGAGCTTGTCGGCGTCGGGGAGGGCCTCGACGTCGTCGGTCACGAATGCTACGAACCGGTCGCGCTCGACTCTGACGCGCTCCATCACCGCCCGGCGATCGACCTTGACGGCAACGGGCTGCATCCCGAACGCAGCAAACCGCTCGACGGCATGCGCGGCTTCGGCAGGTGCGATCAACAGCTTGCTCGGCATGCAACCGACTCTCGCGCAGGTCGTACCGTGCTCGCCGCCTTCGATCAGCAGCGCGCTCCTTCCCGCGGCCTTGGCGGCGCGATACGCTGCCAGGCCGGCGGTGCCCGCGCCGATGACGGCGACGTCGGTCTCGATGGTCGTTTGGGTGCCTGCCATTGCTCTGCCTTTTTCGCGTTCGGCTTTGCGACTTGTGACCGGTTGGGCTTGGTCGCGCGCCGCCACGCGTTCTTACTTGGCTCTAGGCCGCCTTCTTCAGGAACGCGGTCAGATCTTCCAATCCACCTATCAGGCGACCGTTGATGAATACCTGCGGCACCGTCGCCGCGGAGGCTATCGCCCCCAGAGCCTTGGTGCGTATCGTGTGCCGTAGAGGTACTTCGGCAAAATCATACCCCGCGTCGGCGAGCAGGTGCTTGGCTCTGGCGCAGAACGAGCAGCCGTCGCGGGTGAGAATGGCCACCTGATCGGGCTTGGTCGCGTTCGGATTCAGGTACCCGAGCATGGTGTCGGCATCCGAGACCTTGAACGGATCGCCAGCCTCATCGGGCTCAATGAACATCTTTTCGATCACCTTGTCACGAACCAGCATCGAATAACGCCATGAACGCTTGCCGAAGTTCAAGTCGGATTTGTCGACCAGCAAGCCCATTTGCTCGGTAAATTTTCCGTTGCCGTCGGGCAGCAGAAATACGTTTTGAGCCTCCTGATCGCGTCCCCATTCTTCCATGACGAACGGGTCGTTGACCGAGACGCAGACGATGGCGTCGATGCCCTGCGCCTTGAACGCCGGCGCGAGCTCGTTGAATCGCGGCAAATGCGTTGACGAACAGGTCGGGGTAAACGCGCCCGGGAGCGAAAAGACAACCACATTCTTGCGCGAGAAAATGTCGTCGCTGGTCACGGTTGCCCATTCGCCGTTGCGGCGGATACGGAAGCTGACTTCAGGGACGCGCTGTCCTTCACGATTGGCGAGGCTATGTTCCGACACGGTGATCTCCTGGTTAAGGTTCATGGCGATGATCGTATGATCGTGGCAATGCGTCGATAGTTCAAGTGTATTTATATTATAATAACAATAGTCTTATGCTATACGAAGCGCTACAGGCGCTCGCTTGATTTACGGAATACTTTGGGTTTCGGCGTCGAGCGCTAGGGAATGCGCAGCGTCGCCGCCAGCGGGTTGTGGTCCGACGAGGTGACCGGAATGGCGCCGACGTCGATCAATTGCAGCCCGCGGATAAAAATATGGTCGAGATGGCGGCCAAAGAAGACAGCCCGCTGATCGAGGCGCAGATTCAGCTCGGTCAACCCCAGCCGCGCCGCGATCTCGGTCACGACCGCATCGCGCGCATCGTTCCAGGTGTTGAAATCGCCGGCGAATATGATCGGTCCGCGGTGACCGGCAAGCGCATCGGCCAGCGCCTCGAGTTGAGCGCGATACACATCCGGAGCAAGCTCGAAGTTGATGGAGTGAACATTGGCGATCGCGAGCGTCTCTCTCGAGCCGGCCCGCGCGTCGGTCCGCGTGTTGGTAATAGGCAGCCAGCTGATCACCGCCGATTTGGGGATGCGAATCAGCGGCTCGACCACCCGCTGCGTGCAACTCGCGATCGGCGCGATGCGGGTCGCGGTCAACACCCCGATGTCGTCGGCGCCGAGCAAGAACGAGCTCGCCATCACCCAGCGCAGTCCTGAATCCTCCAGGATGTCCCGCAGCGGCGGCCGCAATACGGTCTCCTGCAACAGCACCACGTCGCTCGCCGTGGCGAATGCCGACAAATCGCGTTCCCAGCCGGAATCACCCTGCTTGTGAATGTTCCAGACCAGAAGGCGTAACGGGCGGCGATCCAGCGCGTCGGCGGTCTTAGCTTCGCCTGCCGCTTGCAGGACGCGGTCGACGGCCCCGCACTTGAGCGTCATGACCCGCGCAGTGCCGCCGGGAACCGAGACGACGGCACGCGGCTCGACCGTCAAGGTGATGCAACCGCAGAGGGCCGCAAGCAAGACCGAGCTTGCGAGCCGTTTCACCGCAGTCAAGTGCTACGCCCCCTCGGCGCCGTCCGCCCTGCGGTGGTCAATTCCTTCTGCGGGGCCGTCGCGGGCTCGCGGCCGATTCTTTCGTATTCGGCGATGACCTGCGCGCCGAGCAGCAAAAGAATGGCCCCGATCTCGACCGAAATCAGCGCCAGGATCGCGGTCGTCAGCGATCCGTAGACGACGCGCACCTGCGACATGGTCCCGTAGTACCAGCCCAGCAAATGTCGCGTCAGTTCCCACAGCAGTCCGGCGGTAACGCCGCCGATCAGCGCGTGTCGCAGCGACAGGCGTCCGACCGGCATGACCAGATAGATCGCGGTTAGTATCAGAATCTCGCCGGCAACGCCGAGCAGATACAGCAGGTAGTCGGACAGATCGCTCAGCGAATGCGGAACCCCGAAGACGGTGATGTTGTGCGTCGCCAGCGTGACCAACTTGCCGGCGACGACGGTTACCACCAGCAGTCCCAATCCCAAAAAAATGATGAAGAGATAAGGCAGGAGCGCCGACACGACAAAGCGCCGGCGCCGGACAGCCACGCGATGATAGAAAATCACCGACATCGCGTTTTCCAGCACGGTGAAAGCGAGCGCGCTGAAAAAGATCATGGTTACCAGAAGAACGATTCCGATCGTTTGACCGTGCTCCAGGAACGCCCGCAGCTCGGCGACCAGGGCGCTCGATTGTCCGGGGACGATGAAATCGAGATATTCGGTCATTGTCGCCAGTAGGCGTGACTGATCGATCACGTGCGACAGCCCGATCAACATCAGGATCAACAGCGGGATTAGCGACAGCAGGGTGTAGTAGGCGACGGCGCCGGCGAGCAGCAAGCCCTGGTTCTTGCGAAAGGCCCTGAGCACGCAAAGGACGAACCCGCCCGGGTTTTTCAGAATGTATGCCGACCGCTCGCCCAATCGACGCTGCTTCGACGCGGCGTTTTCCGAGGCGAGGGCCCGTGTCATGTCACGACGCGCACCGGCAACAGCAACGAACGCATGCGCGAGCTCAGGATTCGACGGTGCTTCGGTCCGTTCGGGCGCTGGCCGCTCCTTCGGCAATTTCCTCGATCATTTTGCGGTTGAATGCCGGAATGTCATCCGGCTTGCGACTGGTGACGAGGCCGCGGTCGACGACCACTTCCCGGTCGCTCCAGCGGCCGCCGGCGTTACGGATATCGGTCTGCAAAGATGGCCACGATGTGACATGGCGATCGTGCAGCACGTTCGCTTCGATCAGCATGATCGGCGCGTGACAAATTGCGGCGACGGGCTTTTCGTTGTCGAAGAACGAGCGCACGAACGAGACCGCCTTCGGGTTCGTCCGGAGCTGGTCGGGATTCATGACTCCTCCGGGCAACATCAGCGCGTCGAAGTCGTCAGGGTCAGCGTCGTTGACGGTCAAGTCGACCGCGACTTCGTCGCCCCAATCCTTGCTCTTCCAACCGCGGATCGAACCCGGCTTGGGCGAAATGACGACCGTTTTGGCGCCGGCCTGATCGAGGGCGCGCCGGGGCTCCAGGAGCTCGGACTGCTCGAACCCGTCGGTGGCGAGCATCGCGATTTTTTTGCCTTTCAGACTCGCCGCATTCGGTGGCATTGTTCGTTCCATGGGCGTCTCCTGATGGATATCGGCGCCTCGCATCGATCGCCGCTTGCGTTCGAGTGTGGCACGGCGCACCAACTGGCGGAATCGGAGCAGCATAACATTCGCTGTAGGACGGCGGCCGACATTGACGGTGCCAAGCTTGGGTACGCCCTTGCAGTCGGAGGTCAATAGTGAGAGCGTCGATCATGAACCTAAAGCATGGGGCGATGGCGCGTCGCATATCGATCGGGCTCGCTGCCCTCGTCGTTAGCGGTCTGATCGCGGTCGTTGCCAGCGCAGCGCCATCGCCGCCAGCGCAGAAGGGCCTGGCATCGGTATACAGCGATCATCTCAACGGGAAAAAAACCGCAAGCGGGGAGAGCTACGACAGCAGCGGGCTGACTGCAGCACACCGGACCTTGCCGCTGGGTGCCGAGATCAGGGTCACCAACCTCGCCAACGGCAGGTCGGTGCGGGTGCGAGTCAACGATCGCGGCCCGCATGTTGAGGGCAGAATTGTCGATCTTTCGTCACGGGCCGCCGCGGTGCTCGGTATGCGCACCGGTGTCGCCCACGTAAGGCTCGAGATTCTCAGCCAACCCGCTGAGGCGCGAACGGATACGCACCCACGCCCTTGAATTCGCCATGGGCCTGGGAACGGAGCGACCGCATGCCGGGTCCGTGCTGCCGATTTGTCCTGATGGAGATTGTCGATGCGTCGAAAATCACGACGATTCAAAATGGGTTTCAGGGTCGCATGCGTCATCGCGTCTCTGGTCGCGTCCGTCGGCGCAGACGCGTTCACGTTTGCCGACGGCACGTCCGCAAGTTGCGTCGCCGGTGGCAAGACAGTGAAAGAGGTCGACGCGGAGCCCAGCCAGGGCGGGGTCGATTTCACCGGAAAGACAGTGCGCGTTTCCTCCGGCTTTCTGATCATCTGGAACGCACAAAGACTCAAGGCGCTTCCGCCCGAGGTGCACGACTATCTCTTTTTCCATGAGTGCGCGCATGCGCGCGTGCCCACCACCGACGAGCTGAAGGCCAATTGCGCCGGATTGCAGGATATGCGCGCCGCGGGCCGTGCCGGCTTCGCCGTCGAGTCGAGGCTGGGCGCATTCTATGGCCCCGGCAGCGACTACTGGACCCGCACGCTCAAATGTGCCGACGTCACAATGACGTCCAAGCCTCCATAAAGGTCCCGCCCACCGCCGACGAAGCGCGTCACCTTGCTGACTCTGCGCGTCGTCCCGGCCCCCCGCGATGGCGCTGCGCTTGGTTTGCGTCGCCTGGGTTTGCCCGAAAGCCGCTGCCATGACGCCCTTTGAGGCGCGGCTTGGTACGGTCCTTGCGTAAGGGTGGACGCGAGGATCAACCTGCACCGGCAGTGTCGGCATCGACCGACGGTACCCATCCCGGAGCAGAAAAAGGATCGTAATGAACAGGCAAGAACTTGGACAGGTACTCACACCGACCAGCTTGGTGTCGGAAGTACAGGAGTTTCGGGCGGCGGTTTCGAATCCGCAGCGCAGCGCCGATGACATCCGGCGCGCGTACGGATTGATCGTCAACCATGCCGGCAACCTGAATCCGCACGCTCCGGGCTTCGAATGGGCGGGTGTCGCCCTCAAGGAAGCCGCCTGCTTATGGCTCGACTCCAAGGCCTTTCGCGGACATTGATCCCCTTGCGGATCGCCGATTTCGAAAGGCGCCGCGCAGCTCAGAGTTGGGAATTGAGCATTGCCTCCGCGCGCTCCGAGAGCTTCTCCGTCCATGACCGGTTTTGCCATTCCTCGTAGGTCACCCGCCGCGATCGTTTCAAATCCTCGTTGAAAATGGCAGTCTGGCGCTCGGCGAATTCGGCGCTAAAGACATTGAGGTTGGCTTCGTCGTTCAAGCGAAAAGAGCGGTTGTCGAAGTTGGTCGAACCCACACTCGACCACAATCCGTCGACGACCATCACCTTGCAATGAAACATGGTGGCTGGAATTCGTAGATCTCGGCCCCGGCCTGCAGCAGACGTCCCCACTTGGCATGCGACGCCTGCCGCAGGACTTCGGTGTCGGTGTAGGGGCCCGGCAGGATCATCCTCAGCTTGACGCCGCGCTTCACCGCGTCGACCAACGCCGTTTCGCTGAGCTCGTCGGGGACGAAGTACGCCATGGCAAGATCGATGTTGCGCGTCGCCGAGACGGTCGACAGCAAATACATGAGCTGCATGCTCTCCGAGCCGCCTTCGCGCGAGCTCTTGAACACCTGAGCGAGATCCTTGCCGACCGACGATTCAGCGGGAAGATAATCCGGCCCGTCGAGAACCACTCCGGTCACCTTGACCCAGTTGTCGACGAATGCGGCCTGCATCTGGGCGACCGCGGGTCCTTCGATCCGAAAGTGAGTATCGCGCCAGTGGTCGGGGTCCTGCGCGTTGCCATCCCATTCGTCGGCGATCCCCACGCCGCCGGTAAATCCGATTTTGCCGTCGACAACCAGCAGCTTGCGGTGAGTCCGGTTGTTGAGCTTGCTCAGCGTGTACCACTTCGGCGGGTGATATTTCTCGATCTCGATGCCGGCGGTGCGCATCATGTCGAGCAAGCTCTGATCCATTTTGCTACTGCCGACCCAGTCCAGCAGTAGGTGCACGTGTACGCCGCTCTTGGCGCGCTCGGCGAGCGCGGTTGCGAACTTCTTGCCCACCGTTCCGGACCAGTAGATATAGGTCTCGAAAGTGATGCTCTTTTTTGCGGAGTGGATAGCGGCGAGCATCGAGGGAAAGATCTGCTTGCCGTTCTGCAGCGTGTCGACGCGGTTACCGTCGACAAGGGGAGGTCCCAGTAACACGCCCATCGAGCGTT
>DATNNK010000493.1:0-4758 GCA_035601875.1 Casimicrobiaceae bacterium
TAGGCGCGCTCTAACCACTCGTAAGCGAGATCCGCTTCTCGCCGGTACGCGTAGACCTCCGCCACCTGATAGGCGCTCTGTTGCGCATATTTGTCGATCAGGCCGCGCAGCGCAGCGTCGGACTTCTTCCGTCGTCCTTGCGCATGTTCCGCAAGTGCCTGCCCCTGGAGGCGAAAGTATTCGATCACTTCAGCCTCGAACGCCGCGCGCGCGTCCTCGATCCGCCCTTGCGCCAAGTGCACACGGCCGAGCCAGCAGTGCAAGAGCCCTCCCTGCGGATGGAACTCGATCGTCTTTTTCACGATCGCCTCCGCCTCGTCGAGGAGGCCCGCGCGAAGGCACTGCGCGCCAAGGCTTCGCTGGGCACTCATGCTGAGCGGGTCGAACAGCACCGCGCGTCGAGCCAGCGCGACCGCCTCCTCGTGCCGGCCGATGCTTCCCGCCAGGGCCGCGGCGCTGCGCAGAACCTCTGCATTGCCCGGCGCGAGCTCCAGCGCACGGCGGAACGATGCATCCGCCGCTTGCCAATCCCAGTCGTAGTTCATTTGGACAAGGCCCAGCGCGACGTATCCTTCCGCCAGATCCGGCTCCAACTCGATCGCACGCTCTGCCGCCGTTCGCGACTGACCGAAGCCTTCGTTCAGCGGCGCCCACGAATACCCGGCTTCACTCAGATGGGCACGAGACAATGCCGCCCAGGCCAATGCAAAACCGGGATCCAGCTCAACGGCCTGGCGAAAATATTCAATCCCCTTCGCCAGGTCCCCGCGCGTGATGCGATCGGCGAAGAACATTCCCTGCAAATAAAGCGGATACGCCTTTGCGTTGTCGCCGCGCCCCTTCGCAGCGACCTCCACCGCCGCCTTTGCCGCCGCACTTGCCGACGCATCCCGCTTCGCACCCAGCAGCGCCGACCGCAGCTCTTTCACCACCGATTGCGCGATGTCGTCCTGCACCGCGAAGATGTCTTCCAGCTCGCGGTCGTAGGTTTCCGACCACAGGTGCGAGTCGGTCGCCACTTGAATGAGCTGGGTGGTAATTCGAACGTGCTTGCCGGACTTGCGGACGCTGCCTTCGAGGATGGTCGCCACGTTGAGCTTTTGCGCGATCGTCGGGATGTCCACGTCCTTGCCCTTGAAGTGGAACGCGGAGGTGCGCGACACCACCCTCAGGCCGCGGATCTTCGAGAGCACGTTCAAGAGTTCCTCGGCAAGACCGTCGGTGAAGTACTCCTGGTCCTTCTCCGCACTCAGGTCCGCGAACGGCAGCACCGCGATCGACGGCATGTTCTTGTCGATGGGCGCAAGCAGCGTCTTGAGCGGAGGAAATGCCTGCGGCAGATCGGGATGGCAGAACTGAAACACCGTTTCCCGGCGGGCCAGATCCTTGAGGCCATGTTCGCCGAGCGATTTGACCGTCGTCTCGGCGGGCAGCCGGTCGCGACACAGATCGTGCGTGATCTCCGACAGCAACGTTTGTCCGCCGTGTCCAATCGCAAGAAGCCGCGCCACGTGGTTGAGCGGCGGGCCGAAGTAGTCGCCGTCGCGCATTTCCGCCGCCCCCGTGTGCAGCGCCATTCGGGCGCGGATCGGCGCGTGCTCCGGCCACCGCTCCGCGTGCAGCGAGCGTTGCGCGGCAAATGCGGCATCGACCGCGCTCGCCGCGGTGGCGAAGGCGGCGCAGAACGCATCGCCTACGGTCTTGAAGATGTGCCCGCCGCGCGACTCGATGCATTGCCGCAGCAATGCGTCGTGCCGCTCCAGTGCAGTTGTCATCGCCTCGCGCTGTGTTTCCCACAGCCGCGTGCTGCCCTCGATGTCCGTAAACAGGAACGTCACCGTGCCGCTCGGTAGCGTCGGCACATTGGAACGCTGCTTGGAGCTCATGCCGAATTTTACGCCAGCTCGGGAGGCATCAGCGTGCAGCCGGCCATCGCTGCATCGCTGGCATCCATGCCGCGATGCGTAGAATTTCAGTCGCTAGCAGATAGCATCCGCCGTTACGGTGTGCGGAAGTCGCGAAGCACCTGCCGATGCCTGAGAATGTGTTCCATTGGCGTACTATTGCATCCGATTGTTGCATGGAGATTCAAATGGCCAACCCAACCCCCAAGCCAAGCCCCGGCAAGCGCCTGCGCGCGCTCATCGACGCCCCCGATATCCTGGTCCTTCCCGGGGTATTCGACGGCTTCAGCACTCGGCTGGTCAGCAAATTCGGATACACCGCCGCGTTCATTACCGGCAGCGGCGTGAGCGAATCGCGGCTCGGTCAGCCGGACGTCGGGCTGATGGGGCTCGACGAAAACGTCGCCGCGGCGCGCGCCATGGCCGCGTGCTCGGATCTTTTGTTGCTCGCCGACGGCGACACCGGGTACGGCAACGCGCTAAACGCTTATCACACCGTGCGCGCGTTCGAGCGCGCGGGGGTCGCCGGGCTGATGCTCGAGGATCAGGTATGGCCCAAGCGGTGCGGGCACTTGAAAGGCAAGGAAGTGATTTCGGCGGAGGAAATGGTGCAGAAAATCCGCGCCGCCGCCGAAGCGCGCGTCGACCCGGATTTCGTCATCAAGTCACGCACCGACGTGCTGGCGACGCACGGCCTCGAGGAAGCGATCCGGCGCCTGAACCTCTATGCCGAGGCGGGCGCGGACCTGCTCTTCGCCGATGCGGCGATGTCGGTGGAGGACATCGGCACCATCGCGAAGAACGTGCGCAAGCCGCTGTCGGTGAACATGGGCTTCGGCATCCGGCAGCGGTCGACGACCCCGCTTCTCTCCGCCAAACAGTTGCAGGATCTCGGCGTGTCCGTCGTCATCTATCCGCGCATGCTGACCGCCTGCGCGCTGATGGGCATGAAGCACGGTCTGGAGCTTCTGCAGCAGTCGCTCGACAGCGGCAAGGTCGTCGATCGTCCCGACGCGCTGGTCTCCTTCGAGGAGCTCCACGACATCATGGATATGGCGGAGATCGAGCACCTGGAGCAGCGCTTCCTCACGCCCGAGCAGCTCGAGACCAAGTACGGTCGAGGTCGCGAGGCGGCGATCATGCCGGGTGCCAAGCCGGCGTCGTCGAAGCAGACGGCCTAGCGAATGAAGTCGTCCCCATCCTTGGACAGCGCACGAGGATGTCCTCGTTCGCCGGTTGACGCGGACCGGCGGTAGACTTATACCCGGTTCGCTGCTCCCGTTGCGGATTTGCACCGCACCGGATGCGCATTGTCAACGGGTCCCCACGGTGCTTGTCATGACCGGGAGTTCTCGCAGCGGCATGGAGACTTCGAGCGGCTGATGGCGGATTCGCAGAAGAAGAGAAAATCGCGGACCCAACGCGCGCTGCAGCCGCGCGCGAAAGAACCTGCGTCGACCGCCGAACGGGTCAGCGACCTGGCGTGGGCGGGCCAGCACGCGCAGGCCATCGAACTGGCCACGGCGGCGCTGGCCACGCCCGGCTTGAGCGTGGGAAGCCGCCTCGACCTGCTCGACCTGCGCGCCGAGTCTCACATCGCCGCCGGAATGCTGGATCTCGCCGCCACCGACGCAACCGCCATGGCCCAACTTGCCGCGGCCGAGAAGTCGCACGCGTTCATGGCACAGGCCCTCAACCGCAAGGCGCTCGTGCAAATGCGCCAGGGCGAAATGAAGACCGCCCTTGAAACCGCGATCGCCGCCACCAAAGCAGCCCGACAATCCCGGCAAAAACCCCTCCTCGCAGCGAGCCTGTTGACCTTGGGCGAAGTGCAAGCCCGGTCGGGGAGCTACGAAGTCGGCCGTAAAACCGCGCAGCAAGCCGCCGGTCTCTTCGAGGCGCAGCGCCAACCTTCGGGCACAGGGCGTGCCCATTGGATCACCGCGCTTGCCTGGCATCAGTTGGGCCGCTCCAAAGAATCCCGTGCCGCCGCACAAAGGGCGCTGGAACTCTGCAGCCGCGCGGGCGACCGGTATGGCATCGGCAATGCATTGATCGTCTTATCCCATACGGATCCGGATATCGCCCAATCCACGCGGCAGCTTCGGCAGGCGACGCGCGCTTTCGAGGCGGCGGGCTATGCAGAACGGCGGTCCGTAGCCCTCGGCAATCTGGCGATCCGATATGACGAGCTGGGTTTGCATCAGCACGCCAATCGCCTGCATGTCGATATCGTTGCCGTGAGCCGCGCCATGGGGGCAAAACAGAGGCTTGCCAGTGCGTTGAGCAATGCGGTTGCGACAGAGATAAGTCTTGCCGCCCTCGACGCGGCGCGACTGCATTTGCGGGAGTTCGCCGGGCTCGCGGCCAGTCTTGGCGACCCCAATATGAGTGCATCCGTTGAGCATGATGCTGGAGACTTGGCGCTCGCCGAAGGCGATCCAGCGGCAGCGGCGAGCCATTACCAGGGGGCGACGCAAATTGCGCATCAGGCGGGGTTGGGATTCGAGAGCGTACTTGTTTCAAAGCTCGGGCAGGCGCAGCTCGCCCGTGGCAAACACGCTGCCGCGCTCACGGCCACGACGAAGGCAACCGCCATCCACCGCGCGCTGTCCTTCGCCAAGCCCGACCGTTGGTCTTCCCAGGAGATCTGGTGGCGGCATGCGCAGGCGCTGTCCGCAAGCAACAAACGTGGGGAGGCGCACCAGGCCCTCGCGCGGGCGTACGGGTTCCTGGTCGATCGGATCGCGCATCTGCGCGACGAAGGTTTGCGCCGCAACTATCTCAACAAGGTTCCCGTCAATCGCGAAATCATCGCTGCGTGGCTCGCGGACGGTGCGAAACGCAAGCTTAC
>DATNNK010000494.1:0-7992 GCA_035601875.1 Casimicrobiaceae bacterium
GGGTCAAGGACATCCTGGTCATGTCCAATGGCGAAAAGCTGCCGCCGCAGGATGTCGAATTCGCGCTCTCGCACGATCCGATGTTCGAACAGGTGATGCTGGTCGGCGAGGGCCGGCCGTTTCTGACGCTGTTGACCGTCACCAGGGAGACCAACGAAAAGCTGCTGCTCGACCGAGCCAACGAGTTGCTCAAGAATTTTCCGCGCTGGGTAAGGATTCGAAAAGTGATCCCGACACAGGACCCATGGAGCATCGACAACGGCTTACTCACGCCAACTTTGAAGCTCAAGCGGCCGTTGGTGCTGGCACGGTTCAAGGACGCTGTTGATAGCGCGTATGCGAGCGACGGTCGGCCGCAAACGACCTAAGCAAGGCGCGGCATTGACACCGGCCGCGGGGCGCCATACGCTGGCGGGCGTCGATGCGCTGAAGTTGATGGCGGCGCTCAATCCCCGGGGGACCGACGATGACGAAACAGTGTTGCATCGTCTGCCACCCTTCCTGATTGCGGGCCTCAAGGGCCGCTTCCCGATCTCATCGAGCGTGACGGCGAAGACGCCGCATGGTTTCGCTTACGGTAGGAGTCGCAAATGCTCATAGTCGCCTGGTTGCTCGCTGTCGCCGTGGCATTTTTTGCCTTGGCCTACCTCAACGCCGTGGGGTGGGTGTGGACGGCGGCGATCGTCGCGGCACTTGCGGCCGCATGGAGCGCCCACTGGCTTACGCCGCTGGCGCTGCTGATCATCGCCGTCGTGCTGCTTTTGCCGGCGATCATTCTGAACATTCCGGCGCTGCGTCGCAAAGTGGTCAGCGATGCGGTCCTGACCGCGTTCCGGAAGGTGCTGCCCCCGATGTCGCAAACCGAGCGGGACGCCATCGAAGCCGGCACCGTGTGGTGGGATGGAGAGCTGTTTTCCGGCAATCCCCGTTGGTCGCGATTGCTTGCCATGCCGCGGCCACGGCTGACCGCCGACGAACAGCGCTTCCTCGATCACGAATGCGAAGAGCTGTGCGCGATGGTAAGCGACTGGGAAACGACTCACGTTTATCGCGATCTTCCGCCCGCGGTCTGGCAATACGTCAAGGACAAGGGCTTTCTCGGAATGATCATCCCGAAGGAGTTTGGAGGGCTCGGCTTTTCCGGCTTTGCGCATTCGCAGGTGATCACCAAGCTATCCACTCATTCGAGCACGGTAGCGGTGACGGTGATGGTGCCCAATTCTCTCGGGCCGGGCGAGCTGCTGCTGCACTACGGCACCGATGAGCAGAAGAAGCATTTTCTGCCGCGCCTCGCCAAAGGCATCGAGGTGCCGTGTTTTGCGCTCACCAACCCGAACGCGGGATCGGACGCCGCGGCGATTCCGGATTTCGGCATCGTCTGCATGGGCGAGTTTCAGGGCAAGTCCACGCTGGGCCTGAAGCTAACCTGGGAAAAGCGCTACATCACGCTGGGGCCGGTCGCGACGATCCTGGGCCTCGCGTTTCGTGCCTACGATCCGGACCATCTGTTGGGCAACAAGGAGGATCTCGGCATCACCTGCGCGTTGATTCCAACGCATCATCCGGGCGTCAATATCGGCCATCGTCACATGCCGCTCAACGCGGTATTTCAGAACGGGCCCAATTGGGGCAAGGACGTCTTCATTCCCATCGAATGGGTCATTGGAGGCAAGACGCAGGTCGGCAACGGCTGGCGCATGCTGATGGAATCGCTCGCCGCGGGACGCGGTATCTCACTGCCTTCATCGAGCACCGGCATGGCCAAGCTGGCAGTGCGCGCGACCGGGGGTTATGCCCGGGTGCGCAGTCAGTTCAAGACTCCGATAGGCAAGTTCGAAGGCGTGGAAGAAGCGCTCGCGCGTATGGGCGGCAATCTGTACATGATGGATGCGACGCGGATGCTCACCGCGCTGGCGGTCGATCTGGGCGAAAAGCCGGCGGTTCCTTCGGCCATCGCCAAGTTTCACTTGACCGATCGCGCCCGGCAGGTGGTCAACGACGCGATGGATGTCGTCGGGGGCAAGGGCATTTGCATGGGTCCGTCGAATTTTCTAGGCGCGGCGTACATGCAGCTCCCAGTATCGATCACGGTGGAGGGAGCTAACATCCTCACTCGCAGCCTGATCATTTTTGGTCAGGGCGCGATTCGCTGCCATCCGTATGTCCTGAAGGAAATCGAAGCAACGCGCGAGACCGACCGCGAGCGCGCGTCCATCGCATTCGACCGCGCGCTCTTCGGCCACATAAGCTTCGTGCTGTCGAACCTGGCCCGATCGTTCGTGATGGGTCTTTGCGGCTCGCACTGCGCGGTCGCCCCGGACAAGGTCGCGCGGGAAACACGCCGCTATTACCAGCAGCTGACCCGCTTTTCTGCGGTGCTTGCCTTCCTGTCGGACGTATCGATGGGCTCGCTGGGTGGCGCCCTCAAGCGCAAGGAAAAACTCTCCGCGAGACTCGGAGACATTCTTTCGATGCTGTATCTGTGCTCGGCAACGCTCAAGCGTTACGAGACAGAAGGCCGCCAGATTGCGGACGCTCCGCTGATGCACTGGGCAATCTGGGATGCGATGTTCAAGGCGCAAAATGCGATCGAGGGCGTGATCTCCAACTTTCCAAACCGCTTTATCTCATGGACGCTGCGCCGGCTGGTCTTCCCATTGGGCCGCCCCTATGTGGTTCCTTCCGATCAGCTCGGGCACGCGGTGGCCAAGCTGTTGATCGAGCCTTCGGCGACGCGCGACCGGCTGACCGCGGGAATGTTCGTCTCGTCCAGTGAAGATAATCCGGTCGGCGCAATCGAGCTCGCGCTTGCGGCAACGCTCGCAGCCGATCCGATCGAAGCGAAGATCAAGGACGCGGTCAAGGCCGGGCGCCTGAGCGTAAAACCACGCGACGACAGAATCGCGGCCGCGCAATCAGCCGGCATCATTACCGCCGAGGAGTCATCGGCTTTGCGGCGGGCGCAGCGGCTCGTCGACAAGGTCGTGCGCGTGGACGATTTCCCGCCGGACCTCGGCGCATCGGAGATGCGGCTGTCCGCCGCGGTGGTTGCGCACAAAGCTGCAGCGTAACGTCAGATCCGATCGACGCAAATGACGCCAGGACGTCGGGAACGCGGTCCAGGCGCCCTGACGCTGCAGCGTCTTTCTTTGATGGCTTGCTTTCGCAAAATGTGAGGCTGCGATGAATCAGCCAATCTATGTTGTCGACGGGGCGCGTACGCCGTTTCTCAAGGCGCGAAGCAAGCCGGGCCCGTTTGCGGCGTCGGACCTCGCGGTACAGGCCGGCCGCGCGTTGCTCACGCGCATGCCGTTTTCGCCCCCTGAGTTGGACGAGGTGATTCTCGGCTGCGCGAGCCCATCGCCCGACGAAGTCAATATCGGGCGCGTCGTCGCTCTGCGCATGGGCTGCGGACTGAAGGTGCCGGGCTGGACGGTCATGCGCAACTGCGCATCCGGGATGCAGGCTCTCGATTCGGCGATCACCAATATTCGCGGCGGCCGTTCCAGCCTCGTGCTGGCGGGCGGCGTCGACGCCCTGTCTCGCGCGCCGCTCCTCTATTCCGACAAAATGGTGCTCTGGTTTGCCAACTTCAGCACCGCCAGGTCCTTCGGCGCCAAGGCAAGCGCGTTTTTCAAGCTGCGTCCGGCCGAGATGCTGACGCCGGTGATCGGCATCATGAAGGGGCTCACCGATCCGATGGTCGGCCTGCTCATGGGACAGACCGCCGAAAACCTCGCATACCGATTTGGCATCACCCGGCGCGATATGGACGAGTTCTCGGCGCAGAGTCATCGGCGAGTGCTGGCGGCGCAAAAAGCCGGGCACTTCGACGGAGAAATCGTGACCCTGTTCGACCGCGACGGCAAGGTTTATCCGGTCGACGACGGCGTGCGCGAGGATTCCACGCCCGAAAATCTCGCCAAGCTGAAGCCGTTTTTCGATCGCAAGTATGGCAACGTGACTGCCGGCAACAGCTCGCAGATCACCGACGGCGCCGCGTGGCTGGTTCTCGCGTCCGAGGACGCGGTCGCGAAACACAAGCTGCCGGTGCTCGGCACCATCGTCGACAGCCAATGGGCGGGTCTCGATCCCGCCCAGATGGGGCTCGGGCCCGTGTACGCCTCGACGCCGATCCTCTCCCGTCATCGCCTCGGGCTTAATGACATCGACGCGTGGGAGATCAACGAAGCGTTCGCGGCGCAGGTAATCGCCTGCCTTCGCGCCTGGGCAAGCGACGATTTTTGCCGTGACGAGCTCGGGCTCGACGGCGCGTTGGGACAGGTCGCCACCGACAGGCTGAATATCGATGGCGGTGCGATCGCGCTCGGCCATCCGGTCGGCGCGTCCGGCGCGCGAATTGTCCTGCACCTGCTCAATACGCTCAAGCGCACCGGTGGCAAACGCGGCATAGCATCGATCTGCATCGGCGGCGGCCAGGGCGGTGCGATGCTGGTTGAACGTGCCTGATTCGCGCGCAGCGACGATGAGTGCATTGCTGCACTGGAAACTCGAGCGCGATGCCGACGGCCTCGGATGGCTGACACTGGACAAGCGCGGCGCGACGACGAACACGCTCTCGGCTGCGGTCCTGAACGAGCTTCGCACCATGCTTGGCGAGCTCGCCGCAAGCCCTCCCAAAGGCTTGGTGATCCGCTCCGGCAAGGAGAACGGATTCATTGCCGGTGCCGACATCGACGAATTTGGCGAGCTTAAAAGTGTCGACGACGCAGTAGCGCTGG
This sequence comes from Casimicrobiaceae bacterium, assembly GCA_035601875.1. Taxonomy (GTDB): domain Bacteria; phylum Pseudomonadota; class Gammaproteobacteria; order Burkholderiales; family Casimicrobiaceae; genus PALSA-1003. Next base: position 4,743 of record DATNNK010000494.1, read on the forward strand.
TGAAGCGAGGTTGGGACACGTTCGAAGAGCTTGCCGCCGCGACGTATCCGACGCTGGCGCTGGTCCGCGGCTTCTGTCTCGGTGGCGGAATGGAGTTGGCACTTGCCTGCCGTTACCGGGTGGTGGTCGAGGAGCCCGGAACGCGCCTCGGCCTTCCCGAGGTCATGCTCGGCATCGTTCCGGGGTGGGGCGGAATCAAGCGCCTTCCGCGACTGACCGGTGCGCCTGCTGCGCTGGATCTGCTGCTGACCGGCAAGACCGTCGATGCGCGCAGGGCCAGGAAGCTGGGCATTGCCGACGAGTGCGTGCCGCTTCGCATCATGGACAATACCGCGCGCGGCGTGCTGCGCGAACTACCAAAGGCGCGCCGAGTGCCGTTTCCGCTCTCGCTCACGCTCAATTCGCTGATCCGTCCCGTGATAGCCGCGAAGGCGAGAAAGCAGGTGGCCGCGCGGGCGCGGCGCGAGCACTACCCGTCGCCGTATGCGATCCTCGATATCTGGGTCAAATACGACGGCGACGCGTTGGCCGTGCCGCCATCCGACCCGGCATCCATTCCGCATCTGCTGCAGACGCCGACCGCCACCAACCTGATCCGCGTGTTCAAGCTTCAGGAGCGGCTGAAGAGCTTCGGTCGCGAGAAAGGGGAAGCGGGACCTTGGGAGCGCGACGGACGCGCTCCCGCGGCGCACGTGCACGTCGTTGGCGCGGGCACGATGGGTGGTGATATCGCCGCGTGGTGCGCGCTGCGCGGCCTCACCGTGACGCTGCAGGACCAGAATGCCGAGCGGCTCTCGCCGGCGATGGGACGCGCGGCGAAACTCTTCTCCGAACGGCTGAAGGATCCCCTGCGCGTGCGCGACGCCCAGGACCGGCTCATCCCCGATGTCGCCGGCAATGGCGTGGCGCGCGCCGACGTTATCATCGAAGCCATCTTCGAAAACCTCGAAGCCAAGCAGCAACTGTTCATGTCGCTCGAGGCCAAGGCCAAATCCACGGCCTTGCTCGCCACCAATACCTCGAGCATTCCGCTGGAAGAGATCGCCGCGCCGATGCGCGCTCCTGGCCGGTTGATCGGACTCCACTTCTTCAATCCGGTCGCGAGAATGATGCTGGTGGAGATCGTCGTCGGCGCAAGCACGCGCGCGGAGCTGATTCCGAGTGCGTCGGCGTTTACACGACAGATCGACAAGCTGCCGCTGCCGGTCAAAAGCGCACCCGGATTCCTGGTCAACCGCATTCTCGCGCCATACCTCATGGAGGCGATGCGCTGTGTCGACGAAGGCATGACTCCCGAGACGGTCGACGAAGCCGCGCTCGCGTTCGGCATGCCGGTGGGGCCGATCGAGTTGGCCGATACCGTCGGTCTCGACATCTGCATGGCGGTGGGCAAGATGCTGGGTCGGGACACCGCGCCGCCGAAGCGATTGAGCGAATTGATCGCGGCGGGGAATCTCGGCCGCAAAACCAAGCGAGGATTTTACGACTGGTCCGGCGGCAAGGCGGCGAAGAATGCGCCAGGGGTCGTGCCGCCGGGTTTGTCGGATCGCTTGATCCGCCCATTGGTGACCGAGGCAGAAGCCGCGTTGGCGGAGGGAATCGTCGCCGACGCCGATCTGGTCGACGCCGGAGCAATCTTCGGCACCGGCTTCGCGCCTTTCCGCGGCGGCCCGCTGCATTACGCCGCGACCAACGCGGCACCCCGCGCCGGCGGTACCGCCGAGCGCCTCTGATACGATGTCAGACAGAAGAATCAGCTGATCGCTGGGAGGAAAAATTGGAAAAGATCTGGCTGAAATCGTATCCGCCCGGCGTTCCTGCCGAAATCGACGTCAATCAGTATGCCTCGCTGCGCGAGGTGCTGGAGGCGAGCTGCGCGAAGTTCGGATCTCGTCCGGCGTATTCGTGCATGGGCAGGACAATCACCTTCGCCGAATTGGACAGACTGTCGGCGGCGTTTGGCGCTTTCCTGCAGGCGCGTGGCCTGACCAAGGGAGCGCGCGTCGCGCTGATGATGCCCAACGTCCTGCAGTACCCGGTATGCCTGTTCGGCATCCTCCGGGTGGGATGTACCGTCGTCAACGTTAATCCGCTTTACACGCCTCGAGAGCTCGAGCATCAGCTTAACGACAGTGGCGCCGAGATGATCGTCGTGGTCGAAAACTTCGCGCATACGCTTGCGGAGGTTCTCTCCAAAACGGAGGTCAAGCGCGTCGTCGTCACCACGATCGGCGAAATGCTCGGCTTGAAAGGCGTGCTCGTCGACTTCGTGCTGCGCCACGTCAAGAAAATGATTCCGGCATGGGAGATTCCGGGGGCGATACGGCTCTTCGATGCACTTGCCGAAGGAGGCAAGCGCAAGCTCGAGCAGGTGGCGATCGGACATGAAGAGATCGCGTTTCTGCAGTACACCGGAGGCACGACAGGCGTCGCCAAGGGCGCGATGCTGCTGCATCGGAACATTATCGCCAACCTGTTGCAGGCAGGAGCCTGGGTGAAGCCGTTTCTGGGAAACAAGCGTCACGTCGTCATCACGCCGCTGCCGCTCTACCATATCTTCTCGCTAACGGCGAACTGCCTCATCTTCATGACGCTTGGAGCCGAGAATGTGTTGATCACCAACCCACGCGACATTCCCGGGCTGGTAAAGGAAATGAGCAAACACTCCTTCACTGCCATTACCGGCGTCAATACGCTCTTCAATGCGCTTCTGAACAACGCCGAGTTCCAGAAGCTCGATTTTTCAACCCTGCAGATGACGTTGGGCGGCGGCATGGCGGTGCAAAGGGCGGTGGCCGAGCGATGGGAAGAAGTCACTGGCAAGCCGCTGATCGAGGCCTATGGTCTGACGGAGACATCGCCGGCGGCAACCATCAATCCGCTCGACCTTCCCGAATACAACGGCGCGATCGGCCTGCCGATTTCTTCGACCGATCTGGTCCTGCGCGACGACGAGGGCAAAGATGTCGCGCTCGGCGACCGCGGTGAGATCTGCATCAAGGGGCCGCAGGTGATGGCGGGCTATTGGAAGCGGCCGGAAGAGACGGCGAAAATAATCGACCGTGATGGTTGGCTTGCGACCGGCGACATCGGCGTGGTCGACGAGCGTGGTTACGTGCGCATCGTCGACCGCAAGAAGGACATGATCCTGGTCTCCGGGTTCAACGTGTATCCGAACGAAATCGAAGCGGTGGTGGCGATGCATCCGGGGGTCCTAGAATGCGCCGCGGTGGGCGTCCCGGATCCGAAA
>DATNNK010000495.1:0-12949 GCA_035601875.1 Casimicrobiaceae bacterium
ACCGCCGCGTCGAGCGTTCGACCCAGACGTGAACGAAGTAGCCGGTTGCCGCGGGCGCGTCCGCGCCGCGCTCGAACAAGCCGATGTCGTAGATCACCGAGGAATTGCCCAGCTTGATGACGCGCAATCCGGCGTCGATAATCTGCGGAAACGACAGCGGTTGATGAAAAAGACACCGCGTCTCGACGACAAGCCCCATCGCCGGCCCGGCGCGAATATCGAGACCGCCTTCACGAATCAGGTGTTCGTTGACCGCGGTGTCGAAATACGAGTAATAGGCAACATTGTTGACGTGGCCGTAGATATCGTTGTCCATCCATCGGGTCGGAATGGCAAGAAAGCGACGATAGTCTGCCCGCCAAGTTCGCGCTGCCTGAATCATCAGCGGCTACGCAGGCGCGCGTCAAAAATCTCCACCCAGTGACGAACCGGCCGCTGCGTGCCGCTCGCAAGATGACTGAGGCAGCCAATGTTCGCGGTCGCAATCAGGTCAGGCGCCGATGCTTCAAGGGCCTTGAGCTTGTTGATCTTGAGCTGCTGCGCCAGCACTGGCTGCAGGATCGAATACGTGCCCGCGGAGCCGCAACAGAGGTGCCCATCGGCAACCGGCGCCAGCTCCATGCCGATCGCTTCGAGAATTTCTTCCACCCGTCCGTCGAGCTGCTGGCCGTGCTGCAATGAGCATGGCGAGTGAAACGCGACCCGCTGCGGACCGTGGTCCATCGCCACCAGCGGTGCGAAGCGTTTCCATTCGTCAGCGATCACCTCGACCGGATCGCGTGCGAGCTGACCTACCCTCCTCGCTTTGTCGGCATATTGCGGATCGTCGCGCAGCAAGTGGCCGTAATCCTTGACTGTCACGCCGCAGCCACTGGCGGTGACGACAATCGCCTCCGCGCCCTTCTCGATATGCGGCCACCAGGCGTCGATGTTCCGGCGCGCGAAAGTCGATGCTTCCTCGCGCGCGCCGAGGTGCTCGCTGACAGCGCCGCAGCACCCGCCGCCTGGGGCACGGACCAGCGAAATGTCCACCCGATCCAGTGCGCACGCCAGTGCCGCGTCGATATTCGGCGCCAACGCTGGCTGCACGCAACCGGCGAGGGCGAGCATTTTCCGTGCATGACGCGGCGCCGGCCAGGGTTTGACCGCGCGCGCCGGCGGCACCTTGGCCGCCAGCGACGCCGGCAGAAACGATCCCGCCAGCCTTCCCGCGCCCAGCGCGAAAGCGAACAGCGAGGGGTTGCTCAAGCCCTTGCGCAACAGCCACCGCCCTACGCGCTGGCCCGCCGGCCGCCGCACTTTTTTCTCGAGCACCCGGCGCCCGATATCGACCAGTCTGCCGTAGCGCACGCCGGAGGGACAAACTGTTTCACAGCTGCGGCAAGTCAGACAACGGTCCAGATGCAGCTGCGTCTTGGCCGTCACGTCCGCGCCTTCGAGCAGCTGTTTGATCAGGTAGATACGCCCGCGCGGACCGTCGAGCTCGTCGCCGAGCAACTGGTACGTAGGACAGGTCGCCGTACAGAACCCGCAATGAACGCAGGCGCGCAGAATCGCGTCCGCGTCGCGTCCATCGGCGCTGTCCCTGATGAAATCGGCCAAATTCGTTTCCACGCTCAGAACTCCGTATACATGCGACGACGGTTGAAGATCCCGGCCGGGTCGAGCGCCGCCTTCAGGCGCTGATGAAGCGCAAGCAGCGGCGGCGAAAGCGCGTGGAACGCTCCCACGGACTTGTCGGCCGATCGAAAGAGCGTCGCGTGGCCGCCGTATTCCTTCGCCCACGATCTCAGGCGCTTTGCGCTTTCATCGGGCGCCGCGCATATCCAGCGCAGCGCGCCTCCCCATTCGATCATCTGTTCGCTGCCAAGATCGGCATTGGCTGCGGTGGAGCGCACCGACAGCCGCCACAGGGGCGCGCTGCATGCGACCTGGAAGAAAGCATGCTGCTGCTCGCGTATGGCGCGCCAGAACGCGGCAGCGTTTTCTGTTTCCTCGCCACCGAGGCGATGCTGCGCGGCACTGACGGCGCTGGCGGCGCCCGACAGTCGCACGTAGAGACGGTCGCGGAACCAGCAGCTTGCCGACAACGGCAGCGGCAACGCGCTCCACTCGTTGATCTTGCGCAGCGCATCGTCGACGGGCAGCTCGAATGCAAGCGTCGTCTCCGCCCGCGGCAAAGGCATGCACTTCAAAGACGCATCGAGGATGATGCCCAGCGTGCCCAGCGAGCCGGCGATGAGTCGCGAGACGTCGAACCCGGCGACATTCTTCATGACCCGGCCGCCGAATGAAAGCTCATCGCCACGGCCGTCAAGCACCCTCACGCCGAGCATATGATCGCGCACCGCGCCTCCGTGCGGGCGCCGCGGGCCGGACAAGCCGGCGGCAATGCAGCCGCCGAGCGTTGCGTCGGCGCCAAAATGCGGGGGTTCGAACGCGAGCATCTGGCCGCGCTCGGCGAGCGCATGTTCGATTTCCTCGAGCCGCGTGCCGCAGCGGGCGGTAATGACCAGCTCGGTCGGATCATAGTCCTGGATGCCTGAATACGCGCGGGTGCCGAAGATGCTGCCGACGAGCTGCTGGCCGTAGAAATCCTTGCTCCCTCCACCGACGATGCGCAATGGTTCGTTGCCGGCGGCAGCGGCGCGTACCCGTTCGCGCCAGGCGCCGAGAAGGTCGCTCATTCGCGGCGCATTGCGTTCACTGCTGCTGTCCCTGTGCTGCCGGAGCATCGAACCGGGCGATATGCTCGGGTTCGCGCATCGCGTCCGCGAGCCATTCCTGCATCGCCGGCAGCGAGATCAAATGCTGACGATACGCCGCGCATTCGCCGGTGAGCGCGACTCCATAGCTCTGGAACCGGAATGCGACCGGGCAATAGAATGCATCGACGATGCCAAACGAGCCGCATAGAAAACCACCGCCTTCACCGAAACGCTCCCGGCCGTCGCGCCAAATCTCGGTGATGCGTTCGATCTCGGCTGCGACCGCGGGTGAGGCAATACGCTTCTCGCGCAGGCGTAGATTCATGCCAAACTCGTTGCGCAGGTTGCTAAAGCCGGAGTGCATTTCCGCCGCGGCAGAACGTGCCCAAGCGCGTGCTTCGCTATCGGCGGGCCACAATCCCGGGTGACGCTCGGCGAGGTACTCCGCGATCGCCATCGAATCCCATACCACCACCGTTCCGTCGTGCAGGCATGGAACCTTGGCCGACGGAGAATGGACCCGGATTCGCGCGCTCGAGTCGGCCTCGTAAAGCACCACTCGCTGCTCGCGAAACGGGATGCCGGCCGTCTTCATCAGCACCCATGAGCGCAGCGACCAGGTCGAGTAGTTCTTGTTGCCGATGTAAAGCGTATACATGCGCGGATCACATGCCACATGGCGAAAGGCAGTCGCTGGCGGTTGCCGATCGCAGCAACGCGCGTGCACCGGTTGTACCCGTCATAACGGGACGGTCTTCCCGGGATTCATGATGTCGCGCGGGTCGAGCGCGCGTTTGATCATTCGCATCAGATCGACCGCTTCGCCGTGCTCCTGCGCCAGAACGTCCAGTTTGTGCCAGCCTATCCCGTGCTCGCCGGTGCAGGTGCCGCCCATCGATATCGCGCGCATGCTGACACCTTTAGCGAGCGCCTCGGCGCTTTCGCGTTGCGCGGGATCGGCACCGTCGAAGAGTACGACGAGATGGAAGTTGCCGTCGCCGACGTGCCCGAGAATAGGCGCCGTCAGACCACTTTTCTCGACATCGGCCTTGGTTTCGAGTATGCAATCGGCCAGTCTCGATATGGGAACGCAGGCATCGGTGGCGAAACTGGTCATGCCCGGTTTGAATGCAAGCGCGGCGTAATACGCGTCATGCCGTGCCTTCCACAGACGCGTCCGGTCTTCGGTTTTCGTCGCCCACTGATACGCGCTGCCGCCAAATTCGTCGCTTGCGGCCTGCATCGCCGCCGATTGCTCGCGCACGCCGGCTTGCGAGCCGTGAAATTCGAAGAATAGCGTAGGCTTGACGGCAAAACCCTCAAGCTTCGAGTAGCGGATGCTCGCTTCCATCTGGACCTCGTCGAGCAACTCGATGCGCGCCACGCTGATTCCGGTCTGCATGGCGATAATGACCGTATTGACGGCGCTGGCGAGATCGGGAAACTGACACACCGCTGATTGAATTGCCTCGGGAACGCCGTACAGGCGCAACTGGATTTCGGTGATGACGCCGAGCGTCCCCTCCGCGCCGACAAAAAGTCGCGTCAGGTCATAGCCAGCGCTGGACTTGCGTGCGCGCCCGCCGGTCTTGACGATGCGCCCGTCTGCCGTCACCACGGTCAGCCCGAGTACGTTCTCGCGCATCGTACCGTAGCGGACCGCATTGGTACCCGACGCACGGGTCGCGGCCATTCCGCCGATCGTGGCATTGGCGCCCGGATCGATGGGAAAAAAGAGTCCCGTGCCTTTGAGCTCCGCGTTCAGTTGCTCGCGAGTGACGCCGGCTTGGACGCGGCAGTCGAGATCCTCGGCGTTGACTGAGAGCACGCGGTTCATCTGCGACAGGTCGACGCAGACGCCGCCGTAGAGCGCGGCGACGTGCCCTTCGAGCGACGTGCCAACACCGAAGGCAATCACCGGGACGCGTGCGAGATGGCATAAGCGCACGATCGATGCAACCTCTTCGTTGGAGTGAGGGAAGACAACCACGTCGGGCAGCGCCGCGTCGGCAAGACCTTCGCCGTGGCTGTGGTGCTCGCGCACCGCGTGGCTGGTCACGGCGCGTTCGCCGAAATCGCCCGAAAGCCGCGTCACCAGCTCGGCAACGATGTCGGGATCTTGTTTCGTCTCGGTCTTCATGTCGCTCTTTTCCGCCTCGTTTTAGAAGCGCGGCAAGTCGGGGTGAGGCAGCTGGCCGCGGTGCACGTGCATCCGGCCCATTTCGGCACAGCGATATAACGTCGGCACCGCCTTGCCGGGATTCAAGAGGCCGCCCTCGTCGAATGCATGCTTGATCGCGTGGAACCACTCGAGCTCGCGGGAAGCGAACTGGACGCACATCCCGCCGATCTTTTCGAGTCCGACGCCGTGCTCGCCGGTAATCGTGCCGCCGACTTCGATGCACAGCTCCAGAATTTTGCTTCCATACGCCTCGGTCTTTTCCGCATCGCCCGGACGATTGGCGTCGAACAGGATCAGCGGATGCAGATTGCCGTCGCCGGCATGGAAGACATTCATGCAACGCAACCCGAATTCCCTGCCGAGCTCGGCGATTCGCGTCAACACTGGCGCGATCGAACGTCGCGGGATCGTTCCGTCGATGCAGTAATAATCGGGCGAGATCCTGCCGGCGGCGGGAAATGCCGCCTTGCGCCCCGACCACAATTGCAGCCGCTGCGCTTCGTTCTGCGATACCTCAACGCGTGTCGCGCCACTCCCTTCGAGCAACACCCGCATCTCGTCGATCTCGGCCTCGACTTCTTCCGGGGTTCCGTCGGCTTCGCACAGAAGGATCGCTTCGGCGTCGAGCGGGTAACCGGCGTGCACGAACGGCTCGACCGCGCTGATGGTAAGCCTGTCCATCATTTCTAGGCCGGCCGGAATGATGCCCGCGGCAATGATCGCCGCCACTGCGTCTCCGGCGTTGGCCAGGTCGTCGAACGCGGCGAGGATGCACCTTGCCTCCCGTGGCTTCGGCGTCAGGCGCACGGTCACCTCGGTGATGACCGCCAGCAGTCCCTCCGACCCATTGATCAGCGCGAGCAGATCGTAGCCGGCGCTATCGAGCGCATCGCTTCCGAATTCAACAATCTCGCCGGTGATGAGCACTGCCCGCACCCGGCGCACGTTGTGCACGGTGAGCCCGTACTTGAGACAGTGGAGGCCGCCCGAATTCTCGGCGACGTTGCCGCCGATCGTGCACGCGATCTGCGACGAGGGATCGGGAGCGTAGTAGAGGCCGTGGATCGCAACCGCTTCCGAAATGGCAAGATTGCGCACGCCCGGCTGCAGCACGGCGATACGCGCGAGCGGATCGATGGCCAGGATGCGCTTGAACTTGGCAAGCGACAGGACCACGCCGTCAGTGTTGGGTGTCGCGCCGCCGGACAAACCCGTGCCCGCGCCGCGCGCCACGACCGGCAATCGCGCCGCGTTGCAGATTTTCAGAATCTCGACGACCTGCGCCTCGTTTTCAGGCAGAAGCACCGCCAGCGGCTGTGCCCGGAAAAGCGTCAAGCCATCGCATTCATAGGGCCGCGTGTCCTCCTGGGCGGTAAGCAGCGCGGAAGGCGGAAGAATTTCGCCGAGCGCGGCAAGCAAGGTTTCGTTGAGCATGGCGAAGACTAAAGCGTTGCCAGTCAATTATTCCACAAAGCTCTGCGCCACACTACGCGCCGCGCGACCTGCGTCTCCTTCCGGCGACCTTGACGCTGCCTTCGGAGCTCGAAGAAAGTGACCTATCGTCTATAAAGATCGCCATCGGGGAATGGCACGCGCCGATCGGCACCGGCGGAAAATCGGACCGTGAATCAAGGCGAAATATACGCCAAGACCGAGGAGGGCGTGCGCGAGCTTAAGGAGCGCAAGCGCAGCCTTCGGATCGCCTTGCGCAGTGTGCTGATCATGGTCGACGGCAATCGAACGGTGGCCGAGGTGCTCGAGCGAGCCCGAGCATTGCGCGTCGATGTCGCATCGGTCGCGACCCTCGAACGTGCGGACTGATCGCAAAGCGCTTCAGCGCGCCGTCGGCGGCGGATCCCGAGGCGGCATCCGCGCCGCGCAGCGAAAGCGAAATTCAGCAATTGCTCGCCGCGCAGAAGCAGCTCAGCAATGCAATCAACGAGCACCTCGGCGTCAGAGGATACGCGATGATGATGCGCTTGCGGCGCGCCAACAATCTGCGCGATCTGCACGATTTGCTGCCGGACTTCGCCAAGGCGATGGTCAAGCGAGTGGGGATCGATGCGGCGACGCCGATTGTCGGCGAGCTTGAGCGCTCAATCGTTCGCGGCGGCTGATGATGCGTGGGCTCGCGGATGACGTCTAAGGCAGCGGCGCGCTTGCCGCGAAGCGCGGTGGTTTGCGCGCTCGCGTCGCCTGCTCGAATGCGGCATGGCCGTTGCGATGGCCGGGCGTATCAACGCAGCGGTCGCGGCTGCGTTTCACCACAACGCGTGGCGCAGGAAATGCCGGCGGCCGGTGCTCATGACCGACGGCGCCTGATTCGCTCTTTGCGATCGCTCGGGGATGATGCGCTGAAGGCTCACCGGTGGCCGCGCCTTTGCTTACCCGGATGTCGGGTTGGGCGCTCACTTGCCCGCTGCCGGCCGGAACTTGTGCGCCAGCGTATTCTCATCGGTGCGCGGAAGGTAGGTGATCCCGTTGCGCGTAGCCCACAGATTCACCTGAAAATGCAAAGGAATAATTCCGCTATCGTTGATCGCAAGCTCGGTCGCGCGTTGCAATAGCGCTTCGCGCTTGGGATCGTCGACGGTGGCGAGCGCCTCCTCGAGCAGCGCATCGACTCTTGGGTTGGAATAGCGTCCACGATTGGCCGTACCGAACCCCTTGTCCTTGTTGTACGTGGCGAGCAGCGCCTTGAGCGGGCTCGACGCTTCGCCGGTGCCCGAGCTCCAGCCGAGTACCATGAAGCTGAACTTGAGGTCGGTCGCCTGCGGGAAAAAAGTTGCCGATGGCATCGTTTCGACTCGGGTCGCAATACCGACTCGGGTCAGCATTTGCGCGACGGCCTGTGCAATCTTGGCATCGTTGACGTAACGATTGTTCGGCGAGTGAATGGTCAGACTGAATCCGTCGGGATAACCCGCCTCGGCGAGCAGCTTCCTCGCACCCTCGGGATCGTACGGCTCGACCTTCAGATTCCTGGTCGTTCCGAACATCCCGTCGGCCAGCAATTGGCCCGACGCGACAGCTTCGCCCTCCATGACCTTGTCGACGATTGCGTTTCGGTTGATCGCCTTGGACAAGGCCTTCCTTACCCTCGGATCCTTGAGCGGATTCTTGGCCAGCGGCCGACCTGTCTTGTCGAAAACAAACGGCGTATGGTCGCGGTCGCTGTCCATGTGCAGATAGATCAACCGGTCGGCGATGACCCTGAAGACATTCAGGCGCTTGTCGGCGCGAATTTTGGCGACGTCGGCGGTCGGAACATATTCGATCGCCTGCGCGTCGCCCGCCAGCAGCGCGGCGACCCGTGATGCATCGTTGGGCAAGAGACGCAGCGTCACCTTTTCCCACGGCGTTTTGCCGCCCCAGTAAGCGTCGTGACGGGCAAGCTCGATCCGGTCCCCCTTGAAGTATCGAACGAGCTTGTAGGGCCCGGTTCCCACCGCCGCCTTGCCGCTGTTGAAGTCCTCGGTTGTCGCTTTGGCGGCCGATTTCGAAACGATGGCGACCTGCGTCATGTCGGTCGGCATCAGGGGATACGGCGTCGCGGTCCGGAAGCGGATCGTGTAGGGATCGACAACCACCATTTCCTTGATCTGCTTGGTGTAAGCGGTGAACGGTGACGGGCTGTTGGGCACCTCGGGGACGCGCTCGATCGATGCCACGACGTCGGCGGCGGTGAAGTCGCTGCCATCGTGAAACTTGACACCGCGGCGCAGCTTGAATTCCCAGGTCAGCGGATCGATGGTCTTCCAGGATTCGGCCAGTCCCGGAATCGGCCTCTGACGCTCATCGCGAAGCACCAGATAATCGAAGATATGCGCCGCGACGTTGTTGTTCGGCGTCACATTGTGATAGTGCGGATCGATCGCGCTAACGTCGGCGCCAATGCCGATCGTCAGATCGGCCGCGGCGGACGAGGTGACGGCACCAAAAACTGCGGAAAAAAGGGACAGGCAAGAAATCAGGACGCCGTACCACCCCATGGAATTCTCCGTCAAATCGTGACCAGCTAAGCGCTGGTGAGACGAACCACCATTAGCCGAGACGTAACTGATTGTAACCGCCTGTTCTGGCTCGGAAACTTGCTGTCAACGTCGGCTGTCTATAAGGCGTTGGATAGGTGTCGCTCCTTTCGCGACTATGCAGGAGGAAATATGAAACATCGCATCGCAACCATCGCTGCCGCGGCTTTGCTGCTGGGCGGCGCTACTGTCGCCTCGACCGCATCGGCGAGGGATTCCTTCAGTGTATCGATTGGCGTCCCGGGCTTTGCCGTCGGTTATGGTAACCGTGGCTATTACGCTCCGCCGGTAGTGTACGCACCGCCTGTCGCCTACGCGCCCTACTCGTATTACTACGATGCTCCTGTCTATTACGGCGCGCCGGTGGTTTACGGTCCGCGCTTCGTCTACGGCCGTCCGTACTATCGGCCGTATTATCACGCGCGCTACTGGCACCGCTAACCGCTGTAGGTGATGCGGTAGATCGCTCCGGCGTAGTCATCGGAGACGAGAAGCGCGCCGTCGGGCATCACCAGCACATCCACCGGGCGGCCCCACGCCTTCTCACCCTGCAGCCAGCCGGTCGCGAATGGCTCGTACGCGACCGGCTTGTTTCCCTCGATCCGAACCACGGTGATCCGGTAGCCGATCTTCTTGCTGCGGTTCCATGAGCCGTGCTCGGCGATGAAGATCTGGTTCCGATAGCCGACGGGAAACTGGGTACCGGTGTAAAAGCGCATGCCCAGCGAGGCGACGTGCGGCCCCAGGTTCTGCGCCGGCGGGGTGAACTCCTCGCACTTGCGCTTGCTGCCGAATTCCGGGTCGGCGATCGTACCGCCGTGGCAGTATGGATACCCAAAATTGAGCCCTGGCTTGGGGGCGTGGTGCAGCGTATCGGGAGGCACGTCGTCGCCGAGCATGTCGCGACCGTTGTTGGTGAACCAGAGCTCCTTGCTCCGCGGATCCCAGTCAAAACCCACCGAATTGCGAAGACCTCGCGCGTAAATTTCGCGCCCCGAGCCATCGGCGTTCATCCGCTGGATATTGGCGTAGCGATCGAAATCCGGCTCACAGATGTTGCATGGCGCTCCGACCGGGACATACAATTTTCCATCGGGGCCGAAGGCGATGAATTTCCAGCCGTGATGCGTATCTTTCGGGAAGTGGTCGTCGACCACGACCGGCTTCGGCGGGTCGGCGATATGGTCCTCGATATTGTCGAGCCGCAGGATCCGGTCGACCGCCGACACGTATAGCGCCCCACGGTGAAATGCCACCCCCACCGGCATTTTGAGGCCACTGGCAATCACCGTGACCGCGGGCGGGCCGGGCGGCTTCAGTTGCACCGCGTACACTTTGCCCGCTTGCATCGATCCGACGAACAAAGTGCCCTTGGCGCCGAGCGCCATCTCGCGCGCGTTGTCGACGCGCGCCAGGAGCTCGATCTTGAAGCCGGGCGGGAGCTTGATTTCCTCGATCGGCAAATCGCTTGCTTGCGCAAGGCAGCACGGCATCGCCAAAAAAGCGCCGAGGACGAGATTGGACATACGCATCATCTTTCCCTCCAAGACCGATAACATGACTGGCCTACCGTCGCGCACGAATATGCTGGCGAAAGTCGTGCTCCAGTTGGATCGCCGTTGGACCTTTGATGGCCCGCTGTAGGACCTGAACTTTGATTGCCAACGTTAGTTTCCTACCGGCATTGACACCGGCACCCCCGCTTTCTATCCTGTCTGACTGAAAGTTCCCGAGTTCCATATGAACGCACCCGCGTCTTCGTCTGTCGTCCGGCCTCAACTTGCGGCCATGGAGCTCATCCGAACGCTGGTCGCGTTCAATACGACCAGTCGCGATTCGAACCTGGCGCTTATCGATTGGGTCCGCGACTATCTTGCGGGCCACGGCATCGATTCGCAACTGACCTTCGACGACGACAGGCGCAAAGCAAATCTATTCGCGACGCTTCCCGCCAGCGATGGAAACGTCAAAGAGCGCGGCATCGTTCTCTCGGGTCATACCGATGTCGTCCCGGTCGATGGACAGCCCTGGGACACCGACCCCTTCGTCGCGACGGTCAAGGACGACAAGCTTTACGGCCGCGGCGTCACCGACATGAAGAGCTTCTCGGCAACCGGGCTTGCGCTGGTTCCCGAATTTCTGCGTCGCGGGCTCAAGCGGCCGCTGCACTTCGCGCTCTCGTACGACGAGGAGGTCGGCTGCATCGGCGTGCGGCGGCTGATCGCGGACCTCTGCCAGCGTGGCATTACACCCGCCGGCTGTATTGTGGGCGAGCCCACCGGAATGCGCCCGGTCGTCGCGCACAAGGGGAAAAGGAGCTACCGCTGCCGCGTCCGCGGCCACGAGGCGCACTCGTCTCTGACTCCGCGCGGCGTCAATGCAATTCACGTCGCATGCGAAATCGTGATGATGCTCACCCAGATGGCGCGGCGGTTTCGCGAGCGCGGGCGGTTCGATTCGGCGTACGACGTCCCGTTCACGACGGTACATACCGGCATGATCCGCGGCGGTACGGCGCTGAACATCGTTCCCCGCGACTGCGTCTTCGACTTCGAATTTCGTCACCTTCCTTTCGACGACCCGGAAGAATTGCTGGCTGAAGTCAAGCGCTTCGCGGCCACGCTGTTGCCGGAGATGCTCGCTGTCGACCCGCACACCTACATCGAATTCGACGCGCTGTCGGCGCTGCCCGGCTTCGATACGCATGGAGGAAATGAAATCGCCGAGCTTGGGCGTTCGTGCAGCGGCACGCACGACTATGGCAAGGTTTCCTTTGGCACCGAAGCATCGTTGTTTCACAACGCCGGAATCGCGGCGATCATCTGCGGTCCCGGCCACATCGAGCAGGCGCACCAGCCCAACGAATGGGTGGCGCTCGACCAGCTTGCGCTGTGCGAAGCGTTCATGCGCCGCCTTGCCGATCAAGTCTGTACTAGTGGACCGTAACAGCCAGGTACGGGCGCCTGCGCTCAATCCTCCGATCGAGATCGCGTTTCCCGATCTCGCACCCTATGCTGTGGGCAACGAAGGCACGCCGTATGTGTGGACGTTCACCAACGGCCATCCCGGACCGCATGTCCTCATTCAGGCACTGACTCACGGCAACGAGATCTGCGGGGCGATCGCCATCGATTGGCTTCTTCGCGAAAAGATCCGTCCTGCGCGAGGCACGTTGACGCTGGTCTTCGCGAATGTCGGTGCGTATCTTCGCTTCGACCATTCCAATCCGTTCGAGTCGCGCTGTGTGGACGAGGACTTTAACCGTCTGTGGACGCGCGAAGTGCTGGACGGCCCGCGCCGGAGCGCCGAACTTGCGCGCGCCCGCGAGCTCAGGCCGATCGTCGACCGCACCGACCACCTGCTCGATCTGCACTCGATGTCGGAGCCATGCCCTCCGCTGGCGATGGCAGGCCGCCAGCGAAAAGGCGTCGAGCTCGCCAAGGCGATCGGCGTACCACAGCACATCGTCATCGACAGCGGTCACGTTGCCGGTCAGCGGCTGCGCGACTACGCATTCTTTGACGATCCTGCGGACCCGCGCAGCGCGCTGCTGGTCGAATGCGGCCAACACTGGGAGGCTGCGGCGCCACAAGTTGCGCGGCAGTCGCTGCTCCGGTTTCTTAACCACTTCGGGATGCTCGAGCGTGGCTTGGCCGAGCGGCTTCTGGACCAGGGGACGCCGCCTCCTCAGCGTATCGTCGAGGTGACGGCGACGGTGACGATAGTGAGCGAGGCGTTCCGCTTCACTCAACCCGTGCACGGCCTGCAGCTGATCCGCCGGGCCGGCACCGTCTACGCCGTGGACGGCGGCAGCGAAATTCGCACGCCGCACGACGATTGCGTATTGATCATGCCCACCCGCAAACCCAAGCGTGGAGAGACCGCGGTGCGACTCGGGCGTTTCGTTTCGTAGGCTCGATGTTCAGCGGCTGGACCGTCTGCCGGCGATCTCGGCTTCCGCCGCTTCGACCAGCTCGGTGCCGATAGTCGGCGTCCATCGATCGTAAACGTCGCGCACGGCTTCGCGA
>DATNNK010000496.1:0-4896 GCA_035601875.1 Casimicrobiaceae bacterium
GTGAGGCCGACCTGCTCGCGAATGACCCATAGCAGAGGCGTGTCGCTCTCCACCTGGACGTCGCGTATCTTGCCGTTGATGTTGAGCTTTGCCATGCACCACCTCCTGCTTCTTGGTCGGGCCTTGACGGCGATTTTGGACGTGAAACTCGAGTAGCTGCACCCGGTTCGACCAGCAGCTTCGGCGAACGTGCGGGCGATTTCCCCAGCCGGTTTCTAGCTTACTCCAATCCGCCGCGGCGAGCAGCTAACCCGTTTCGTAGCGCCTCGTTTGCGGTTAACATCTCTCTCCCGACTGTTGCTTTTGCAATCCGCTGCTCCGGAACCAGAACCCGGCCACGACGCGACATGATGGCGAGCAAACATGGTGGGCGCCGGATACTCATGGCGTTCCGATTGATCGCCGCGCTGGCAGGCGCGGCGGCCGCGACGACTGAGAGCGTGGCTGCGAGCGCGGGCAAAAGCGAACCCGGAAATCTGGCTGAGTTCCGCCTCATTGCCGACGGCATTCCGGAGGCGATCGGCGGCGCAACGGGCAACGCCGAGCGCGGGCGGGCGCTGATCCTCGGGCGCGAAGCGGCCAATTGCGTGCTGTGCCACGCGGTTCCGGAACCGGGTCTGCGCTTCTCGGGCAATCTCGGCCCGCCGCTCGGCGGCGTCGCGCGAACCTTTTCCGTCGCGCAACTACGCCTGCGGATCGTCGACAACATGCGCGTCAACCCCACCACCATCATGCCAAGCTACTATCGCATCGAAGGCTTCGACCAAGTGGCGGGCGCTTACCGCGGCAAGCCGATCCTCGACGCGGAACAAATCGAAGATATCGTTGCCTACCTTGCGACACTGAGATGAGCTCGGCGCAATGACCGCACCGCTGGCGCGAAGGTCCATGTCACGGCGACGCTTGCTGCAAAGCGCCGGCGCATGGGCGCTTGCCAGCCCACTGTTGGCCGGCGCGCCCGTTGCCGTGGCGCAGGAAATGCCGGCCATTCCGGCGCTCACATCGTTTCTAGCAGGACGCTCGCCGCGTTGGGAGCGGCTGCGTCTGGAGCTCCCGGCGCTCGCCGACAATGGGCAGGCCGTTCCGATGCGGCTGACGATGGTCGGCCCGTTCGCGCCCGGCCCCGCGCTCAAATCGATTCATCTGTACTCCGAAGTCAACCCGGTGCCCGAGATGGCGGTGTTCGAGTTTCCTTCCCCGCCGCCAAGAGTCGAGATCGATTCGCGTATCCGGCTCGCGGGCAGCCAGCGCGTGGTCGCGGTGGCAGTCATGAGCGATGGCGCGCTGTTCGCGGCCGTCGCCGACGTCGTCGTCACCATCGCCGCCTGCCTCGATGGCAGCTGAGTGGCAGCCGCACGTTATCTGAATCGCATCTAAGCGAAATCCGATGGCCGATTCACGCATCAACGTACCCGCCGCAGCGCGTCGCGACGAAGCGATCGAGGTTCGCATCTCGATCCGCCACGCGATGGAAACCGGATACCGCGCCGACGAGAGCGGCAAGCCTGTTCCGCGCAATGTGATCCGCAGCTTTGCCTGCCGCTACAACGGAGACCCGGTGTTCGCGGTGCGCATGAGCTCGGGCATTGCGGCCAATCCTTACTTTCGGTTCTTTGTCACCGCTCGCGAATCCGGAACGCTGGATTTCGAATGGATCGACGACGCCGGTACCCGTGGAACGGCACAGGCGGCTGTGAAGGTCGTTTGATGCTGCGCTGCTGGCGGCGATCGGCGCGACGGAGGTCCGGGTTCAGTCGAGCATCGGGTCTGCGCCAGCCATGGTGGCGGACGAATTCGCACCGGCAGACGCGCTTTGCCGGGCTGCTGCTGGTGCCGGCGCTGGCCCTCCTCCTCCTGATCTCGGCCGCGCAAGCTCAACAGCGCGCGCTGCCGCTCGATGTCCTGCGCTCGGGCATCGAGTTTTCCGGCTCGGACGTGCGCGGCATGCAGTCCGACGATCTGGCGAACCCCGGGTTTCTCTGGGTAGAACGCGGCGAAAAATCATGGAACGACTCCAAGAGTGGCGGCAGCTGCGCGTCGTGTCACGGCGAGGCGAGCGGCTCCATGCGCGGCGTCGCCGCGCGATATCCGGCGTTTGACGCCGCGTCGGGAACCGTTCTGGACCTCGAGGCGCGCATCAACGATTGTCGCGTGCGTCGGCAGAAGCAGCATGCGCTGGCGCGGGAATCCGACGATTTGCTCGGCCTCACCGCCTACGTTGCCTTGCAATCGAGGGGGCTACCGATGGCGACCCGGATCGACGGGCCCGCCAGCGCGGCATTCGATCGCGGACGTGCGTTTTACAACCAGCGGCATGGGCAGATGAATCTGTCCTGCGCTCAATGCCACGACCAGAACTGGGGCAAGCGCATTTATGCGGAGACGCTAAGCCAAGGCCACGGCAATGCGTTTCCGGCCTACAAGCTGGAATGGCAGACAGTGGGCTCGTTGCAGCGCCGGATCCGCGCCTGCCTGTTCGGGATCCGCGCGGAGATGCCGCCGGCGGGAGCGAGCGAGCTCACCGATCTCGAGCTGTTTCTCGCCTGGCGCGCGCAAGGTCTGCCGCTGGAAGCGCCTGGCGTTCGTCGCTAAGCTCAGGCTGCCGAGGGAGGCCTTCGCGACTTGCGAACAGCCGGCTTCCGTGACGTTTGCCTGACGCGTCTTATTTCCGCTTGGCCAGAATCGCCTCGATCTCGTCCATGATCGCATTCATCCGCGCGACGAGCGCCTGGTACGGTGCCGGTGTCGCGAGGTCCACGCCTGCGGTCTTGACCAGCTCGTACGGATAATCCGATCCGCCGGCGCGTAGCAAGTCGAGGTAACGCTTGAGCGCGCCGGGCTCCCCTCTGCCAACCTTCTGCGAGAACTGCGAGCTGGCCGCGATCGATGTGGCGTACTGGTAGACATAGAACGGGTTGTAGAAATGCGGAATGTAGGCCCATTCGACGCAATATGCGTCGTCGATGCTCACCACGCCTTCGGCAGCTCCGTGATAGCGCTTCAGAATGTCGCAGTAGATCTTGGTCAGCGCCTCCCCGGCTAAAGGCTCGCCACGATCGACGCTCGCATGAATGTTGCGTTCGAACTCGGCGAACATCGCCTGGCGAAAGAACGTTCCCCGTAATCCTTCGAGCGCTGAGCCCAGGTAGAGCATGCGCTCGTCGTCGGTTTTCGCATTCTTCAGCACGCTGTCGAGCAGCAGCTGCTCGTCGAAGGTCGAGGCTATCTCGGCGATGAATATCGGATACTCCGCGGTTACGTACGGCTGCGCGTAGTTGGCAAGATACGAGTGCATCGCGTGCCCCCACTCGTGCGCCATGGTGGTTACCGATTCGTAGTCGTCGTTGTAGTTCATCAGCACGTACGGATGCACATCGTAGGCGGTCCCGGCCATGTGTGCGCCCGAGAGCTTGTTCTTGCGTGGATAGGCGTCCATCCAACGACTGTTGAATCCAGTGTCGAGCGTCGCGACGTATTCCTTTCCCAGAGGCGCCATTGCCTCGAGCACCAGCTGCTTGGCGGTTCCGAGCGGGAACTTGATGTCGCTGTGCACGAGCGGTGGATAGATGTCGTAGTACCGCATCTGCGGCACGCCCAGTATTCTGGCGCGCAGGCGGAAGTAGCGATGCAACGTCGGCAGGTTGGCGTTCGTCTGCTTGATGAGCATGTCGAACACCGCGACGGGCACCCGGTTCGCGTCGAGCGCGCTGGTGATCGAATCCGGATACTTGCGCACCTTGGCGAAGACCGCCGCTTCCTTCAGTTGCGAATAGAGCGTCACGCCAAGGGTGCGCTCGTAGGTCTTGAAGGTGCCGAAGAAGACGTCCATGACGCGCTTGCGATCGTCGCGGTTCGGCGCTTCGCGGTACTTGGTGTACGCGGAGGCGTCGAGGCGCACTTCCTCTCCCGTCGACAATTTGATCGTGGGCCAGGGAATGTCGGCGTTGGTCAGGATGGAATAGGCCGACCCGCCGGCGCCGCTCATAAGCCCGAACTGGGCGACCAGAGACTCGCCTTCGCTGTCGAGAGTATGCGGCGCGAGCCGCAAAATCTCGTCCAACGGATGCCGGTGGATCTTGAGCGACGCATCCTGAGCCACGAAGCGCGCGATCTTGTTCTTGCCCAAGCGCAGGATTTCCGGATTCATGAACGAGCTCGCCTCGTTCAGCTTGGCGCCGAGCACTTCCGCCCTTTGCGAAAGCTCGAGAAAGGCCGCCGCCCCGGTATCCCCGGCCAGCTGTTCCGACGAATAGAGATTCATACGGGCATAACGTTTCCCCATGTCCGCCTGAAGATCGAGGCACTTCTTGAAACGCGCGGCGTTGTCGCCAAGATGGCCTTTGCAAGCCGCGAGCTCCTTCATCTGCGCTTCCAGCTTGGCCGCGTCCGTGTTCCATGCGGCATCCGAGGGGTAGAGCTCGGAGAGATTCCAGCGATCGGCGGACGTTTCGGCCATCGCCGGCGTTAGCCCAATCACCGAGACGAGCAGCGCAGCCAGGCGACGAGACATGTCAGGTTTTCCGTAAAACAACGATTGGGGCGTGATTCTACGTCGTTGTCACGGGGTCGTGAGTCCGAATCCAAGGGGCCGGGGCTAGCTGTTCTATTTTCCCCACCGCAGCGCAAGAGGATCAAGCTCGGCCGCCAGCTCGAGCAAGCCTGCCCGAGTCGCCGGATGAAGCGCTTCGAGTGGATGGCGAACCGCGTCGCTCTTGATGACGCCTCCGGCAGCCATGACGGTCTTGGTGGCCCGTAATCCGCATTGGCGGTTTTCGTAATTGATGAGTGGAAGGATGCGCGCATACGACGCGATCGCATCCTTGCGCCGGCCAGCGCGATGATGCTCCAGCACCGGCTTGATCAGATCGGGCAGCAGCGCGCTGGGCATGGTGCCGG
>DATNNK010000497.1:0-2178 GCA_035601875.1 Casimicrobiaceae bacterium
CGCTTTTCGATTCGGCGAGCGACACCGTTGCGCCATGCTGGGCGGCGATCCGGCGCACGATGGCAAGACCGAGGCCGCTGCCCGCCACGTCCGTGCGCACCCGGTTCGCGGTCACTCCAACACGATAAAACCGGTCGAACACGCGCTCGCGTTCCTCGGCGGGAATGCCCGGGCCGTTATCGGCGATTTCCACTATCGGGCTGCCGTTTTCCACGCCCAGGCAGACATCGACCCGGCCGCCGCCTGGCGTGTATTTCGTGGCGTTATCGATGAGATTGTTGAACATCACGCGCAACGCGTTGGCATCGCCGGAAATGGTCGCCGGCTCGCTCGCCTCGATGCCCAGGTCGACGCCGCGCTGTTGCGCCACCAGCACGGAGGCGCCGACGCATTCGTCCAGCAGCGCATGCAGGTCCACCGGCGTGGTCGCGCTCTTGCCGTCGGGCTCCGAGCGGGCAAGCGCAAGCAGTTGTTCAGCGAGGCGCGTGGCGCGCGTGATGCCCGCTTGGAGGTCGTCGAGCGCTTCCTTGCGCGATTCGTCGTCCTTCGCGCGCGCCACCAGTTGCGCCTGGATCTGCACGGCGGCGAGCGGCGTGCGCAGTTCGTGGGCGGCATCGGCGACGAAGGCCTTTTGCGTATCGAGCGCGGTCGCGAGGCGGGCGAGCAGCGCATTCAAGGCGCGCACGACGGGTACGACTTCTTCCGGCAACCGGTTGTCGGGTAAAGGCTCAAGCGCTTCGGGATGACGTGTGTCGAGCGCGCGTGTCACGCGTTGCAGGGGCATCAGACCCCGTCCGACGATGATCCATATCGCCATGCCGAGCAGCGGCAACAGGACCACGAGCGGCCACAAGGTTCGCCACGCTACACCCGCCGCCAGCCGGTTGCGGATGGACAGCGGCTGGGCCAGCTGGACGACGTTGTCGCCAACGATCGCGCTGTAGACACGCCATACGCCGCGCGGCGTGGCTTCGGTGGAAAAGCCCAGTTCCGCGTGCGGCGCGAGCGGCACGCGCGGGTGCGAGTAGTACATGAGCACGCCGTTGCGGTTCCAGATCTGGATCACGACGCCTTCGTCGCTGTCACTGCGCGATTGCAGCACCGACGAAAACGGCTCCGATGGCAGCGCGGCCGCGATCTGTTCCAGTTGGTAATCGAAAAGTTCGTTCGCTTCGGCCAGCGCCTGACGGTAGATCAGCCAGCCCGCAAACCCCACGCCGACGATCACCAGTGCCAGCAGCCAGACCAGCAATTGGCGGCGAATGGAATGCATCAGGCTTCCTTCGACACCATATAACCCAAGCCACGGACGTTGCGGATGAGGTCGGGTCCGAGCTTTTTGCGCAGCGAATGGATATAGACCTCGACCGTGTTACTGCCGATTTCCTCACCCCAGCCATAGATTTTTTCTTCGAGCTGACTCTTCGATAAGACCGCGCCCGGGCGGGCCATCAGGGCTTCGAGCAGAGCGAATTCGCGGGCTGAAAGAGCTACTGCGTTGCCGTCCAGCGTGACCTGGTGGCCAACGGGGTCGAGCGTCAGCGCGCCGTGGCGGATCAGCGAGTCTCCGCGGCCGGCATGGCGGCGGATTAACGCTCGCATACGCGCGCCCAGTTCGTCGAGGTCGAAAGGTTTGACGAGGTAGTCGTCGGCGCCGGCATCCAGGCCTTTTACGCGGTCGGCAATGGCGTCGCGAGCCGTAACGATCAGCACGGGTAGCGCGTTGCCCTTTGCTCTCAAGCTCTTGAGGACGTCGAGGCCGTCGCGTTTCGGCAGGCCCAGGTCCAGCAGCATGAGGTCGTAAGGTTCGCCGCCCACCGCCGTCAGGGCCGTTTCACCGTCCTGCACCCAGTCCACTGCGAACCCGTCGCTGCGCAGCGCCTTGCGGACACCTTCCGCAATCATTCTGTCGTCTTCTACCAGTAGGATTCGCATCGATTTGGGTCACGGCTTTTCTTGGCTTTGCAGCCCGGATGCTTATTCTAGCCGGGTCGACTGAGGCGGGGCTTAAAGGGGACTTAAGACGCTAAGACGCGCCCGGGCAACGACGTGCGCTTAGCCGTACGCGCCGACTCGCCGCGACCTCGATCTTTTCTTGTTACCGATATCCGGGCTCGCCGACTACGGCCCCGACGTCAGCCGACGCCGGGTAACCCCGGAAACTCAGTTTACCCATCA
>DATNNK010000498.1:0-19207 GCA_035601875.1 Casimicrobiaceae bacterium
TGCCTGCCGATCAACATGGCCGCACCCTCGCACATCCGCGCCAGCGCAAGCGGCTGATGGTACCAGCCTGCCCTGCCGTTGAGCAGCGCCGGCCGCACCGGCCGGTCCAGTAGAAGGTAGGTGTAATGGCGGCCGGTTGCGCTGAAGCGGGCGTGGAACTCTTCGGCAACAGGCATTGCCCATTGCACTGCGATCGCATCGGGGAGTAACGCGTTGACGCCACGGACCCATGCGTTTTCGGGCCGCCGCACGCCGATGTCGAAATGTGCTACCTGCAGCGTCGCATGCGCTCCGGTGTCGGTACGCCCGGCCGCAATGACTGCGACACGCTCGCTTGCGATCTCGGACAGCGCGCGCTCGAGAGCATTCTGCACTCCGCTGCCGTCCGCCTGAGACTGCCAGCCGTGAAACGGCGTGCCCTGGTACTCGAGTCCGAGCGCGATGCGCATATCAGGAGAGAGTGGCTAACGCAGGCGTTCGCCGAGCGGTGCGTTCGCCGCCGCATTGCGACGCCTGGAAACACAAGGGGCGGTGGATCGACGATCCACCGCCCCGTCACAGAGTCTGTTGTCGCGGATCAGGCCAGCTTGGTGATCAAGGCCTGGGCTTCGGCTTTTTGCTCATCGTCGCCCTCATGCAACACTTCCTGCAGAATCTCGCGCGCGCCTTCGACATCGCCCATCTCCTGATACGCCTTGGCGAGATCGAGCTTGGTCGCCGCATCGTGCCATTGGCCGTCCAGCACCGACGGCGTCGGATCTTCGAAGGTCGAGCGCTTTGGATCGAACGCGAGGTCGAGCTTGTCGAGTTCGATCGCCGCCGCCGGACGCGTCAACTGTGGTGCGGGCGCTCCGGCGGTGACCAGTGCGGGCTCGCGCGCGATTGCGGGCGAAATCGCGGGTACCGGCCTCGGCGCCGAGGGCGCCGGCCTGGACGGCTCGTCGAGGTGGAAATCCAGATCATCGAACCTCGGTATCGACTCGGGCTCGAACGACACTGTTTCTCGAACCGTGGGCGGCGATTTTTCGACAGCCGCTCTGGCGGCGGCAGCCGCCGCCACCGCGCCTGCGGCACTGGCGGCCAAGGTCGCGGCGGACACGGCCGGCTTCTCGAAATGGATTGTCGGCGGCTCGCTGGCCGAGTGCGTCGCGGCGTGCGACTTGGTGTCCACCTCGCCGGAGGTCGGCGACAGCGAAATATCGTCATCGAGCGTGAAGTCCAGCGGCGCGCCGCCACGCGGCTCGGGCGTGATATCCGACGCTACCGAAGGCTCGTGCGTTTCGCTCGCAGTGTGAGCCGCTGCGACCGTCGTCGCGGTCGCGAATGCTGCGCCGCCGCCCGCCTCCGCAAACAATGGATTCGCCGGATCGAGTTGGCGACCCAGCGCCATCGCCTTCTGCCACACCTCGCCTTGGCCGCCTGAGACCGAATACAACTCACTGGCCACGGTCTCGAACGCCGATGGCTTGTTGTGCTGCGCGTGAATCTCCAGCAGCTTGAGATAGATTTCCTGCCGCTGCGGATCCTTCTTCAGCGCATCCTTCAGTATTTCCTCGGCTTGCGCGTCGCGGCCATAAGCGAGATAGACCTCCGCTTCGGCGATCGGATCGACTTCGTCGGTATCGATGTTGCCAAGGCCCTCGCGGCTGAAATCGCTGGCGAGCGAATTGTCGCCGGTGTTCACCACGCCACCGCCGGTCGAGCCGAAAACCGTATTCGTCTTGATGTCGGTGCCGGAAATAATGCTGTCTTCGAACTTGGTGGTCTTGCGCCTGCGCGCGGCGATAATAGCCGCGATACCGCCAAGCACGACCAACGCGCCGCCGCCGACGACCCAGGTCGGCGTATTGCCGAACAACTCGTCGATGAACGAAACTTCAGTCGCTTTCTTGGGTGGCACCGCCGACTTCGGAACCGTTGCCTTAGGCTCGGGCGGCGGCACTGCCTTGGTTTCGGGAGCCTTGGTCTCCAGCACAGTCGTGTCCGGTGCCTTGGCTTCCGGCGGCGGGATGACCACTGGCGGTACCACCGTCGTGGTTCCGGACGGAGCGGCCGCGGTGGTCGTTCCGGGCGCGGGCGTCTCGGTCGTCGTTCCGGACGGAGGCGTCGCGGTTGTCGTTACAGGCGGTGGCGCTGTTGTCGGCGTTGAAACCGTCGTTCCCGGAGATGGGGCCGCCGTCGTCGCGGCCGGCGGCGTCGTGGTGGGAGGCGTCACGGCCGCAACTTGCGTATCCGGTGCCTTGGGCGCTTCTGCAGTCGTGCCCTTTCCGGCCTCTGCCTTCGTCTGGAGGTCGGACATCGTCTGGCTCTTGAGCGCTGCAGCTTTCTGCAGATCGCGCACGGTCTTTTCGAGCTCGGCAACGCGGGCATTCGCTTCGCGCAAAGCCTTGTCCTTGGCGACCAAGTCTTCCCTACTCGCGGCTGCCGTTCCTTTGCCCGGCTCGCGTGACACGCTGACTCGGTCTCTACCGCCCAATGTGGCAGCGGCCTGATCCTCGACCGCGGTACCGATCTTGCCGCCACCCGACTGGCGCGCGGCCGTGGTATCGCTTGCCGGCGCTGCGGCGGCGACGTGATCGCGGTAGGAGCGCCAATCGGCAGCCTGTACCTTGACCTCCTTTACCGCTTCGTCTTGCGCCAACGGCGCGATCTGATTGCCCTGCGGCACGGTTAGGATCTGCCCGCTGCGCAGGCGATTCATGTTGTTCGCGTCAAAGGCCGATTCGTTGCTGCGGAACAAGGCGACCAGCATCTGTTCGAGGCTGACGTTTTCGGGCTTGTACTGGTTGGCGATCTTGGACAGGGTGTCGCCACGCTTGACGGTATAGCTGCCGGCACTGTCGGGCGCCGTGGATGTCGTAGATGTCGAAGGAGCGGAAACCGCCGCCTCGGCGGCGCGACGCCCCGCGCGTGTGGTGCGCGTCGGCGCAGCTTCCGGACGAATCGGCGCGGCCGGCTCGATCGCCTGCATTTCGGTGGCGCCCGGTGGGTCGAGCAGGAAAGTGTAGTCGCGGACCACGCGCCCGGTGGCCCAACTCAATTCGATGATCAGGTTCAGAAACGGCTCGTTCACCGGCGCCGCGGTCGTCACGCGTAAATATGACGCACTGGCTCCCTGTTCGACGGTGATGCGCGCTCGCGCTAGTGCGCCTACATATTGCGCGCCGTTGTCGCGATAGACCGAAGGATCGGCAATTCTCGCTCTGAGCGAGTCGAGCTCATCTCTTTGCGCTGCGGTGAGTTCGATCTGGGCTGACAGCGGTTGTCCGAGACCGGAATTAACCGTGAGCTTGCCTAGTCCGAGCGCAAGCGCGGGAACGGAAAGCGTCAAGACGCCCGCCAACAAGCTGCCACTGATAAAGGGTTTTGCTCGCATGCGGACCTCAAAATGCTGATTGCGTTAGCTAAACTAACATCATGGAGTTAGCGGTGCAAGCTAAACCTCGGTATTAGCTTGTTTTTTTAACGCAAAAGCACTCTTGCGAGGCGCACCGGCGGCACCGGCCGCGATCGATCCGAGGCCCAACTGGTAGGGAGTGGGTCAATGGCCGCTACAACAGCTTGTGGAATAGTGTTCTCGCAACGCCGAGTGACCTCTGTTGCAAGCGGGTCGCCTTTGCCCAGCGCTATGGCCGCACCCGTTAGCGCCCCCGCATAAAAGCAGCCAAAAGGGACCCTGCGGCAAAAGGCCGCCGCGCCGCTGTCATAATTTACATCAATGACGTGCTTGCAGAATGCGCAGCATTCGTCGCAATGGCTCGGCCGCGCCCCACAGGAGTTGATCGCCGACGGTAAAAGCACCAAGGTAGTCCTCGCCCATCGACAGTGTTCGCAATCGGCCGATCGGTATTTCAAGCTTTCCGGTCACCGCCGCGGGCGTCAGCTCGCGTGTGCTCGCCTCACTTGTGTTGGGTACGACGCGCACCCACTCATGGGCATTCGAGATCAGACGCTCGATCTCGGGCAGCGTCATCTTGCGGCGAAGCTTGATGGTCAGCGCCTGGCTGTGACAGCGCATCGCGCCGATGCGCACGCAAATCGACTCGACCGGAATCGGATTGGCCTCGCGGCCGAGAATTTTGTTGGTCTCGGCACCGCCTTTCCATTCCTCCTTGCTAACACCGTCGCCCATGTCTTCAGCGATCCAGGGAATCAGGCTCCCGGCGAGCGGCACGCCAAAGTGCTCGGTCGGGAAGCGCTCGTCGCGCAGTATGCCGGCGACCTCGCGATCGATATCGAGTATCGACGAGCCAGGATCGCCGAGCAGGCTCTTTGCCGCGAGATGAACCTCGCCCATCTGCTGCAATAGCTCGCGCATATTCTGTGCGCCGGCGCCGGACGCCGACTGGTAGGTCATGCACGTCATCCATTCGACGAGGTCGTTCTGTAGGAGCCCGGCGATCGCCATCATCATCAAGGTGACCGTGCAGTTGCCGCCGATGTAATTCTTGACTCCGCTGTCAAGAGCCTTATCGATGACGCCGCGGTTGACCGGGTCGAGGACGATGACCGCATCGTCGGCCATCCGCAGGGTCGACGCGGCGTCGATCCAATAGCCGTGCCAGCCGCCGCTGCGGAGCGTGCTGTACATCGGCTTAGTCCACTCTCCGCCCTGGCAGGTCACGATCGCGTCAAGGCCATCGAAAGCTTTCACGTCGTGCGCGTTTCGCAGCGCGCCGGTGGCCCTGCCGATCGAAGGGCCGCTACCGCCAGCGCTCGACGTCGAGAAAAACACCGGATCAAGGTGCTCGAAGTCGTTTTCCTCGAGCATGCGCTGAATCAGCACCGATCCGACCATGCCGCGCCATCCGACAAAACCTACCCGCATCATCTTGCCATTCCTCATATGCGACTCATCTTTTCGACCGTGCCGTGGGCCCTGCTTCGGTCGTCTGTAATTATCACAGCGCCGCCACGACCGCGTCGCCCATCTCGCGCGTGCCGGTGATCTGCTCGCCGGGCAGCGCGATGTCACCCGTGCGCTTGCCCTGCGCCAGGACCTTGCGCACCGCAGCCTCGATGCGGTCGGAGACGTCGGCACGGCCGAAGGTGTATCGGAACATCATCGCCAGCGACAGGATCGTCGCCAGCGGATTCGCTTTGTCTTGACCGGCGATGTCGGGCGCCGAACCGTGAATCGGCTCGTAGAGCCCCTTGTTGTTGGCGTCGAGCGACGCCGAGGGCAGCATCCCGATTGACCCCGCCAGCATCGAAGCCTCGTCCGAAAGAATGTCGCCGAACATGTTGCCGGTCACGATCACGTCGAATTGCCTGGGTTTACGCACGAGCTGCATGGCCGCGTTATCGACGTACATGTGCGATAGCTCGACGTCGGCGTAGTCCTTCGCGACCGAGCCGACCACCTCGCGCCAGAGAATCGACGTGTCGAGCACGTTGGCCTTGTCGACCGAGCACAGCCTGCGCTTGCGCTTGCGCGCGACCTCGAAGCCGAAGCGCGCGATGCGCCGGATCTCCGGCTCGCTGTAGAGCATGGTGTCGAAGCCTTCCGCGTCGCCGGCTGCGTTGACGCGACGGCCTCGCGGCGTGCCGAAGTAGATATCGCCGGTGAGCTCGCGCACGATCATGATATCCAGCCCCGATACCACCTCGGGCTTGAGCGAAGAAGAAGCGGCAAGCTCCGGGTAGAGCAGCGCCGGCCGCAGATTGGCGAACAAGCCGAGCGCCTTGCGGATGGAGAGCAATCCCTGTTCCGGTCGCAAGTGCCGCGGCAGGGATTCATACTTCGGTCCGCCAACGGCCCCCAGCACGACCGCGTCAGCGCGCTGCGCGATGGCGAGCGTCGGCTCGGGAAGCGGTTGTCCCGCCGCGTCGTAGCCCGCTCCGCCGATGGGCGCAGTCTCGGTTTCGATCGGCAGGCCATCGCGCCGCAGGCGCTCGAGCACCTTGGCCGCTTCGGCGACGATCTCGGTGCCGATGCCATCGCCCGGAAGCATGGCGACTTTCATTGTCGCGCCTGACAAGCGCGCGACAGATCGCCACGGAGAACAGTCGAAGCCTTGGTTTCTTCTGTGTCTCGGTGACTGTTCTGCCGCTGTCCGCTCAGAAGAGCCACGGTTGCTCGGCTTTGCGCTTCGCCTCGAACGCGCGAATCTCGTCGGCGTGAGTGAGCGTGAGCGCGATGTCGTCGAGTCCGTTCAACAGGCAGTGCTTGCGAAACGCGTCGACGTCGAACCGGAATACCGTGCCGCCGTCGGTGGTCGCGACAGTCTGCCGTTCGAGGTCGATGGTGAGCTTGAATCCCGGGAACGCTGCGGCGTCGTGAAACAGGCGCTCGACATCGGCCTCCGGCAGCACGATCGGCAGCAGGCCGTTCTTGAAGCAATTATTGAAAAAGATGTCGGCAAACGACGGAGCGATGATGGCGCGGAATCCGTAGTCGCCGAGCGCCCAAGGCGCATGCTCGCGCGAGCTCCCGCAGCCAAAGTTGCGGCGAACAAGCAGAATCTGCGCGCCCTGGTAGCGCGGCTCGTTGAGCGCAAAGTCCGGGTTCGGACGTCGGCGTGACATGTCCGTCCCCGGCTCGCCTGGATCGAGATAGCGCCAGGCGTCGAACAGGTTGGGACCGAAGCCCGAGCGATTGACCGATTTCAGGAATTGCTTCGGGATGATGGCATCGGTATCGACGTTGGCGCGGTCGAGTGGCGCCACCAGGCCAGTCAGGACGGAAAACGGTTGCATGGTCGGCGCTAGCCTAGACGACGGACGTCGACGAAATGGCCGGCGATGCCCGCCGCCGCCGCCATGGCCGGACTGACCAGATGCGTGCGTCCGCCGGTGCCCTGGCGCCCTTCGAAGTTGCGGTTCGACGTCGACGCGCAACGCTCGCCGGGCTCGAGCCGGTCGTCGTTCATCGCCAGGCACATCGAGCATCCGGGCTCGCGCCACTCGAAACCGGCGGCGGTGAAAATGCGATCGAGGCCTTCGCGCTCGGCCTGCGCCTTCACCGGCCCCGAGCCGGGAACGACCATCGCCAGCATCACGTTGTCGGCTTTGCGACGGCCCTTGACCACCGCCGCTGCGGCGCGCAAATCCTCGATGCGCGAATTGGTGCACGAGCCGATGAACACCTTGTCGATGCGAATGTCGCTGATCGCAGTGTTCGGTGTGAGGCCCATATAGACGAGCGCACGCTCGATACCTTCTCGGCGCTGCGGGTCTTTTTCCTTGTCGGGATCGGGTACCCGGCCGTCGATGGTGGTCACCATTTCGGGCGATGTTCCCCAGGTGACCTGCGGCGCGATGGTCGCCGCATCGAGCGTCACTGCGCGATCGAACTTCGCCTCCGGATCGGAGCGCAGCGTCCGCCAATGCGCGACCGCGCGCTCCCACAGCTCGCCCTTGGGCGCGAACGTGCGCCCCTTCAGATAGTCGATCGTCGTCTCGTCCACACCCACCATACCGGCCCTGGCGCCCGCTTCGATGGCCATGTTGCACAAAGTCATCCGGCCTTCCATCGACAGCGCGCGAACCGCCGAGCCGTCGAACTCGATCGCATGGCCGGTGCCGCCGGCGGTCCCGATCTTGCCGATGATCGCCAACGCGATGTCCTTCGCGGTGCAGCCGAAGGGCAGCGTACCCTCGACGTTCACGCGCATGGACTTCGCTTTCTTGGTGAGCAGGCACTGGGTGGCGAGCACGTGCTCGACTTCGGAGGTGCCGATGCCGAACGCGAGGCAGCCGAATGCGCCGTGCGTGCTGGTGTGCGAGTCGCCGCAGACCACGGTCATTCCGGGAAGCGTCGCGCCCGTTTCGGGGCCGATCACATGCACGATGCCCTGTCGCTTGTCGCGGAACGGAAAATAGGCCTTGGCGCCATACTTGAGCATGTTGGCGTCGAGCGCGTCGACCTGCGTGCGCGAGGTCGGATCGGTAATGCCGAGATCCCAATGCGTTGTCGGCGTGTTGTGGTCGGCAGTCGCGACAATCGAACCCACGCGCCAGGGCTTGCGGCCGGCGAGCTTCAATCCCTCGAACGCCTGCGGACTGGTCACTTCGTGGACGAGATGGCGATCGATGTACAACAGCGCCGTGCCGTCGCTTTCGGAACGGACGACGTGGCTATCCCAGAGCTTGTCGTAGAGCGTGCGGGCGTTCATGGCAGGGCCGGCAACGGGCGCGCTAAAAGATGAATTATTGCACGGCAGCAATGCGTCGTCTAACTAGACGTGGACAGGTGCGCATCGACAAGCTCGGCGATTTTGCGCGGCAGCCCGGGGGCGAGGCAATCGAGCGTCTGCGCTTGCATCGAGCGCAGCCAGGTCAGTTGCCGCTTGGCGAGCTGGCGCGTGGCGGCGATGCCGCGCTCACGCAAATCGCCCGGCGCTTGCGCACCTTCGAGGACATCCCAGATTTGGCGATAACCCACGCAGCGCATGGAAGGCATCGACGCGGTCAGTGAAAAGCGCTGCCTCAATGTTCGCACCTCCTCGACCAGTCCTGTCGCGAGCATGGCATCGAAGCGATCGGCGATCCGGCGATGCAATTCGGCACGGTCGGACGGCACCAGCGCGATCGCCACGAAATCGGGCGCGCCGTCCGACCGGCGAGCGCCTTGCAGCGCCGACAACGGCGTCCCGCAAATGTGAAACACCTCGAGCGCACGCTGAATGCGCTGGCTGTCGGTCGTCGAAAGCCGCGCCGCCGTCGCGGGGTCGACACGTGCGAGCTCGGCATGGAGCGCGGGCCAGCCCGCGGCGGCCGCGCGCTCGTCGAGCTCCTTGCGTAGCCGCGCATCGGCTTGCGGCAAACGCGACAGGCCCTCACGCAGCGCCTTGAAGTAGAGCATCGTCCCGCCGACCAGCAATGGAATGCGGCCGCGACTGCGAATCCCCGCGATCGCGGTCAGCGCATCGACGCGAAAGCGCGCCGCCGAATACGACTGGTCGGGATCGATCAAATCGACAAGGTGATGGGCGACGCGCGCACGCGCCGCCGCATCGGGCTTGGCGGTGCCGATATCCATGCCGCGATAGACCTGCGCCGAATCGACGCTGACGATCTCGACCGGAAGGAGTTGAGCCAGCTCGAGCGCGATCGCGCTCTTGCCCGACGCGGTGGGACCCATGAGCAGAATAGCGGGTGTCACGGCAGACAAAACGTAATCACCGACGTTGATGCGGCGACGCAAGGCAGCCGCTGCGCATGCGATCGCACAGCGCCGCTACCGCCCGCGCATGAAAAGCCGGTCGAGATCACCTAAGGATAATTGGTACCACGTCGGTCGGCCGTGATTGCATTGCCCGGCGCGCTCGGTCGCTTCCATTTCGCGGAGCAGCGCGTTCATCTCCGGCACGGTCAAGCTGCGATTCGCGCGCACCGCCCCATGACAAGCCATCGTCGACAGAAGCTCGTCCCGCTGCGCCGTCAATACGCGGCTAGCTCCATATTCGCGCACGTCGGCGAGCACTGCGCGAGCGAGCGCAACGGCATCGGCGTCGACCAGCAAGGCCGGCACGCCGCGCACCGCCAGGGTCGAGGGCCCAAGCACCGACATCGCGAAGCCGAGCGCCGACAGGACCTCCGCGTCTTCGTCGGCGGTCGCGACATCGAGCGGGTCCGCCGCAAACGTCACCGGCACCAGTAGCGGCTGCATCGGCAGCGAGCGGTCGAGCGCGGTCTTGAGGCGCTCGTAGAGGATGCGTTCGTGTGCGGCGTGCATGTCGACCAGCACCAGCCCGTCGCTGTTTTGGGCGAGCACGAAGATTCCGTGCAACTGCGCCAGAGCGAAGCCGAGTGGATGTTCACCGGTGTTGGGCAGGTCGGGTCCGTCGGATCCATCGGGTCGCTCGGGTCGCTCAGTTCGACCTAGCAGCGGCACCCGGTCCCCGAACAACCTAGCGTAAAAGCTCGCCGGCTCGGCGGCACCAAAGGCCATCGACCCCTGCGAGCTGGTCGGACGCGACGCCCACGCCGGCGTCGATGCGATAGGCGGCACCTTGGCCGCGGCGACGCCCAGGCGCTCCGATGCCGAAACCGCCGGCTGCTCCGCCGCCGTCGAGGCGAGACTCTTCTCTACGGCATGCCGCACGAACTGATGCACCGCGCCGCTATCCCTGAATCGAACCTCGGCCTTCGCCGGATGGACGTTGACGTCGACGATGCGCGGCTCGATCGTCAGCCATAGCGCATAAGCCGGCTGCCGTTCGTGATGCAGCACGTCGCGATACGCTTCGCGCAATGCATGTGCAAGCACACGGTCGCGTACGAAGCGGCCGTTGACGAACAGGTACTGCGCGTCGCGGGCGCTGGTGGCGTACGCCGGTCGCACCACCCATCCCGCGAGCGCAAGTCCCGGGCCGTGCTCGTCGACATACGCTGCCTGCGCCGCGAATTCGTCTCCGAGCAACGCGTCGACGCGCGCCCGTCTGCCTTGCGCGAGCAGGCGGTAGCGCACACTCGCGTTGTGCTGCATCGTAAATCCGGTGTCCGGATGCGAAAGTGCGATCCGCCTGAAGGCTTCTTCGCAATGTCCGAACTCGGTCGCGTCGGTGCGCAGGAATTTTCGCCGCGCCGGAGTGTTGAAGTAGAGCTCTTGCACCGTCACCGTGGTGCCGCTGGCTAGCGCCGCGGGTTGCGGCGCGCCCACTTCACCACCGTCGACCTCGATGCGCCACGCGTGCGGCTTGGCGCGCGAACGCGACGTTAGCGCAAGCCGCGACACCGCGGCGATGCTGGCCAGTGCCTCACCGCGAAAGCCGAGCGTGCCGATCGCCTCGAGATCGCTTGCGCTTGAAATTTTGGATGTCGCGTGGCGCGCGACCGCGAACACCAGGTCCTCGCGATCGATCCCCAGCCCATCGTCGGCGACGCGGATGAGCTTGACGCCACCTCCGGCAAGATCGATGTCGACCTGTGTCGCACCAGCATCGAGACTGTTCTCGAGCAACTCCTTGAGCGCGGCCGCGGGACGCTCCACCACCTCGCCGGCGGCGATCTGATTGACAAGCTGCTCAGGAAGCGGACGGATCGCGTGCATCAATGCGCCAGTCCTCTCGCCCATTGGTCATAGACATCGTCTGCGACGCGTGAGAGCGCGGCAAGTCGCGCGTCGACGTCCTTGAAGATGTCAGCCTTGCTCTGTACCGCGCCCGTCGACTGCGGCGGCAGCTCGTCGCCGCCGCTCGCGGACCAGTTCTCGACCATCTCGCGCGTCATCTCGATGTGGCATTGGAAGCCGACATGCCTGCCGAGCGCAAACGCCTGCTCGGGATTGAAAGCGTTGGTCAGAACGCGCGTGGCGCCCTGAGGCAGTCCGAACGTGTCGTAATGCCACTGGAAAGTCAGGAACCGGTCGCGATGACCGAACCACGGATTGAGAGCGGCATCAATCACGTCAACCTCGCCCCAGCCAATTTCCGGTGTCGCGGTGCGCACGACCTTCGCCCCCAGCGACTTCGCGAGCAGCTGACCGCCCAGACAATGGCCGATCACCGGCACGTCGGCGGAGACCGCATCGCGAACGAGGCCGAGCAGCGGCGCATTCCACGGCAGATCGTCGTTGGCGCTCATCGGCCCGCCCATCATGCCGATGCCGGCGAAGGCGCGCGCCTCGGCCGGTACCAATTCGCCGCGATCGAGCGCAAACAGCCTCTGCGGGATGCCGTGCGCGTCCAGCCATTCGCCGAAATGGCCGGGGCCTTCGGTCGGAGAAAAGCGGAAGATCGCGACGGGTCGCATCGGCAGCAAGCGGGTTGGATCGGTGCGGACAGGCAGGTCCGCTAGAATGTTGCATTTTAGCAGCCGCGGGCCCGTACCCGTCCCTGGCGGATGATTCGCTTCCCCTTCGCCGTTCTACTGATCGCGGCACTCGCATCGGCGACGCTCGCGCTCGCCGACGATGTTGTCGCGCCGAATGCCAATCTCAAGGCCGAGGGCATTCCGCCGATCCCGGCGGCGCTGGCAGCGAAGGTCGCACCGTATACCGAGTTCAAGCCGACAAGCGCGGTGGCCTGGCATCCGCAAAAGCGCGAATTGATCGTCGCGCGACGCGCCGGCAGCGTCACTCAGCTGCATCTGGTCGCCGCGCCGGGCGTCGAGCCCAAACAGCTGACGGCATTCCCCGAGCCCGTCCGTTTCGGAACCTTCCTCGCCAAGAAGCCGGACTCGCTGATCTTCGCCCGCGATACCGGCGGTAACGAACAGCAACAGATCTATCGGCTGGACCCGCGTGCTCCGGACCCGGTTTTGTTGACCGATCCAAGCCGCAAGCACGATGCCGGCGGCTGGAACCACGCGCACGACCACCTGCTTCTCACCTCGACCGATGTCGACGCGACCGGCAAGCGCGAGAATCCGGCGACCGAGCTGACCTTACTGAATCCGCTCGATCCGTCGAAGTCGCGCAAGGTCGCAAGCTTGCCGGGTACCGGCTGGTTCGACTTTGCGTTCTCGTTCGACGACAAGCGCCTGGCCCTGGTCGAAGCCAAGTCGATCAACGAAACCTACGTGTGGGTCATGGATCTGGCCAGCGGGAAGCGGCGACGGGTACTGCCCGCCGAAGGCGAAACTCCCGCTCAGCCCATCGCCTCCTTCCATATCAATTTCTCGCGCGACGGCAAGGGACTCTTCTTGGCGACCGACCGCGACGGCGAGTTCATGAAGCTCGCCTATCTCGATCTCGGGACCGGCAAGCTCCAATATTTCGGCGAGGGCGGCGAATGGGACATCGAAGGCGTGACGCTCTCGCCAAACGGCCGCACGCTCGCGGTAATCGCCAACGAAGGGGGCATCGGCTCGCTGCGGCTCTATGACGCGGCGACGAGGCGCGCTCTAACGCGCCCGGCGCTTCCGGTCGGTACGGTGAACGGCGCGGTCTGGCACCAGAATTCGCACGACCTTGCCGTGAGTGTCGCAAGTGCGCAGAGCCCGAGCGACGTCTACACGATCGATGTGGCCAGGAACGGCGTCAAGCGGTGGACCGAAACCAAGGTTCCCGGCCTCGACGCCTCGACCTTCAAGAGCGCCGAGCCAGTCACCTGGAAAAGCTTCGACGGGCGCAGCATCAGCGGCTTTATCACCCGCCCTCCGGCGCGATTCACGGGCAAGCGGCCGGTCATTGTTTCGATCCATGGCGGGCCGGAAGTGCAGGCCCGCCCGGGCTTCCTGGCTCGCTGGAACTATTTCGTCAACGAGCTGGGCATCGCGGTGATCGAGCCCAACGTGCGCGGCTCGACCGGGCACGGCAAGACCTTCGTCGCGCTCGACAACGGCATGAAGCGCGAGGATTCGGTCAAGGACATCGGGGCGTTGTTGGACTGGGTTCGTGCCCAGCCTGATCTCGATGCCGATCGCATCGTGGCCTTCGGCGGCAGCTACGGGGGCTACATGGTGCTCGGCGTGGCAACCAACTATCCGGACCGTATCGCCGGCGCGATCGACGTCGTCGGCATCGCCAACTTCGTGACGTTCCTCGAAAACACCGAAACCTACCGGCGCGACCTGCGCCGTGTCGAATACGGGGACGAGCGCGACCCCGCCATGCGCGAGTTCCTGACCCGGATCTCGCCGGTCAACAATGCGCAGAAAATCAAAGCGCCCCTGTTCGTGGTTGCCGGTCTGAACGATCCACGCGTGCGCTACACCGAAGCCGAACAGATCGTGGCCGCGGCTCGAAAGAACCATGTTCCGGTTTGGTACTTGCTTGCGGACAACGAAGGCCATGGCTTCGCGCGCAAGGTGAACGCCGACTTCCTGTTCTACGCAATGATTGCGTTCGTCGAGGAGCGGTTGCTAAAGAATTAGCTTAACGTCGGCGCATGCGGGCCGCGGGACGGTGCTTGGCGCCGCCGCCTACCAGCTTGAACAAACGGGTGTCGAAAGGGTAGCGCACGGCAGTCGTGATCTTGAGTAGCGCCGCAGCAGGATGCGAGGGATTGATCAAATAATTCCAGACCTTGGGGACCAGTGCGCTCGGGACGCGCAGCAGCGCCGAGGATCGGCTCGCCAGCCATCGGTCACCGATCGCCTGCGTCGAAGCGTCGTCGCTTTGCCATTTCAGCGTCAGCGCGTGTGTCGGCAGCGATTCGATGTCCACTGCGTCGGGAACGTTGATCTCCAGCAGCTGATAGCCGTCGGGCAGCGCCGCCAGGTTGGCGACATCGAGATGGGCGAGGATTTCCAGCAAGGCGCTCGCCGGATGCTCGGCGCAATAGATGATCGCCCGGCCCGGCGAATGCCACCTGCCCCCCGCGCGCAAGCCGCCGGCGCCGGCCAGATCGCGATGATTGCTGATGCGCCAGATATTCACGCCAACACTCTTGCGCCGCGGAACCGCGCTAGGCGAAGTAACCTTCGTCGATGCGCAACAGCGCTTCCTCGACCAGGCGGGCGCCTGCTTCGGAAACCATCAGCTCGAAACCACTCTTGCCGGCAAAGAGGCCGGCCGGCGCGTTAAGCCAGACCAGCGCCTTGGTGTGGTCGCCGAATACGGCATCGGCCAACGCAAGAAGCCGTGCGACGCGCATCGCGCGATCGGACTCGTCCGGCGTCAGACGTTCGCCCTTGTTCTTGCGATGTGACAGGGTGCGCGGTGGAATAATGAAATCGAGGTGGCGCGGCGGAACGCCTGCACGTGCGAGGCGATCGATCGCCTCGGGAACGATGCGCCTGGCGACGATCTGGGCAAGCTCGCGTTCCTGTTTGGGCGCACGCGGGAGCACGAGCAGCTCGGCAAGCCGGCGCAATGCATGCCGGCCGGCGCCTACGTCAGCGTCGGCTGAATGCTTGAGGACGATGGACGGGGACACGGCTCACCTCAAGGTTCGGCAAAATGCCGCCATTGTATCGGCATTTTGCCGTGCCCGCAAGCAAGCGCCCGGATGACAGCACACGCGAACGCGTTGGTGTAAGGTGGACAGCGACCCTTCCGTGGCGGAGAGCCGTGGCGCATCGCCCATGAGTTACAGCGCGCATCGTCGTTTCGGCGATCGAGAGCATCTCGGCCTCACGCGGGGGGAGTTTGCCGTCCTGCAGCGGCTTTCCACACCCCAGAAGGTGCAATCCTTCCTCAACGCCATCTGCATCAACCACGAGACCGACGGAGAGACGATGCTGTCGGTCCGGGAAGTGCTTGCCCAGCGCCGCGCGCACTGCATCGAAGCCGCGTTTGTCGCAGCATGCGCATTCTGGGTTCACGGCGAGCCGCCGCTGGTCATGCATCTCGACTGCGCGCCGACCGATTATCCGCACGTGATCGCGCTCTTCCGACGTGGTCGTGGCTGGGGTGCAATCTCCAAGAGCAACGGCACGCCGCTGCGCTACCGTGACCCGATCTATCGCAGCCTTCGCGAGCTCGCGATGTCGTACTTCCACGAGTATTCGGATAAGCACGGGCGCAAGACTCTGCGCAGCTACTCCGTGGCGTTCGATCTGCGGCGCGTCGACGCGAAGCTTTGGGTGACTAACGCGCACGCCTGTCTGGAAACGAACGATCGTCTGGCGAGCGCGCGCCACTACCCGCTCGTCACCTTCCGACAGGAGCGTCTGCTCGTGCGACGCGACCCTTTCGAGCGCCACACCGCGAAGACAGTGGAATATCCGCCGCCGGCGAAGAAAACGGCAAGGAAAACAGCAGTCGGTTGAAGTTCGTCGGGCAAGCACTTGCAATTTCCCGTTGCACAATCCGGCGCGACGGAGAATAATGACGTTGTCATTGATCCCTAACCCGGGAAGGAGAACGATATGCTTGGTATTGGCCGCCGCGATGGTTCCGTCGAAGTAAAGCATTCCGTCAAGAACGTGCTCGCAACGCCGCCGCGCAATGGCGGCATCGGTAGCAATATTCAACCCGCAGGTGGATCGCGTTCGGCCGCCCCGTCCCCCGCGGTGCCGGCGCGGGACGATTCGGCTCTTCCTGGCGCACGCGCGAAGGATAGTGCCGCGCCCGCCGCCCCCGCGACTCCAGAGCTATACGCTCCGGGTCTTGGGTTAGCCGAGACGCCGGGCAGCAAGCTCTTTGTCGGCGTCAATATTAAATTGAAGGGCGTGGAAATCTCGGATTGCGATGTGCTGGTGGTCGAGGGCCAGGTGGAAGCGACCGTCTACAGCAAAGGGCTGCAGATCGCCAAGCCGGGAACGCTCAAGGGAACTGCTGCCATCGACGTCGCCGAAATCTTCGGCGAATTCTCCGGCGAGCTCACCGCGCGGACGAGGTTAGTCGTCCACGGAACCGGCCGGGTTTCAGGAACCATCCGTTACGGCAAGTTGATCGTTGCCGAGGGCGGCGAGATCAGCGGCGACGTCCGTCAGCTGGACGCATCGGCGGATCTGTTGCGGCCCTTGTCTGCCGTCGAATCCGATTCGCGCCCCGGATCGGGCGAAAACAAGCGAGGCATGCTCGAGCTAAGTCCAGGAGATTCACAAGCGCGGCGCGACGATGGCCCGCCTACTTACCGCACTGGATCTTGAATCTTCCCGGCGACGGCCGGCTCATGGCCCGACGGCGCCGGCAACCTACGGATCTGTGGTTCGCGGCGATAGTTACGCGCCGCGAACGATCTCCGCATAAGCCGAGTGATTGTGGATCGACTCGAAGTTTTCAGCCGCTACGCTGAAAGCTTTGAAGCGTGAATCGCCGACCATCCTCGCCGCGATTCCGCGCACCAGGTCCTCGACGAATCGCGGCCGGTCATAGGCGCGCTCGGTGACGTACTTCTCGTCGGCGCGCTTCAAAAGCGCGTAGAGCTCGCACGATGCTTCGTCCTCGGCAATGCCGACCAGCTCGGCCAGTGAAACCGGCTCGCCACCGTGACCGGGACGGGGCTGGAGCGTAAGCGTCAAATGCGAGCGCTGGTTGTGCGCGCCGTAATCGGAGATCGCCTTGGAGCTGGGGCACAGGCTCATCACCGGCACGACCACCGTCGCGCTGATTGTTCGCTTGCCTTTGGTGTGGTCGGCGCTGAGCTTGACCTGGTAATCCATCATGCTTGGAACGCCGGACACCGGCGCGGCCTTGCGCATGAACCACGGAAACTCGATCTCGATCCGGCCGTCCTCGGCATCGAGTCGTTGCAGCATCGTGTCGAGGAGCGCCGACATGCCGTCGAGCGAAAGCGACTCGCGCATCTCGTCGATGACGGCCACCAGACGCGACATATGCGTGCCCTTTTGTTGGGCGGGCAGCGCGACGTAGACGTTAAAGGACCCGACTGTCGCCTGCGGTGGGTCTGCGCCGTCGGCAAACTGCATCGGGTAGCGCAGGCCGCGAATGCCGACGCGGTCGATGGCGAGCTCTCGCGCGTCAGGGCACGATTGGACGTCGGGGATGCCAGGTGCTTCGGGACGGTTCATGGTCAGAGTGTCGCGGTTGGGTTACAGGACTGCGCAGTCGGTCAACCCTTCGCCGCCGGCTTTGCAGCCAATTTGAGCGGGGCGATCGATGCGACCGGGGCCTCGACCAGGCGGGCGCCGAATCGCGCAACGATCGACGCCGCAATACCCTTGGCGTCGAGCCCGCATTTGGAGAGCAGCAGCGCCGGATCACCCTGATCGATGAACTTGTCGGGTAGCCCAAGATGCAGGAGCGGAACGACGATACCGAGCTCGGCGAGCGCTTCGGCGACCGCGCTGCCGGCGCCGCCGGCGACGACATTCTCTTCGACCGTCACCAGATAATCGTTCGCCTTCGCCAGCCATTCGATCAACTCGATGTCGATCGGCTTGACGAAGCGCATGTTAGCTACCATCGCGTCGATTTCCTCACCGGCGGCAAGCGCGGAATGCAGCATGCTGCCGAAAGCGAGTATCGCGATGCGCTGCGTCCGGCGCTTGGTCTCGCGTCGCAGCTCGCCCTTGCCGATCGCCAGCGCGCGCATCTCGTTCTGGATGGCGGCGCCCGGCCCCGATCCGCGCGGATAGCGTACCGCGCTCGGTGTATCGAGCGTGAACGCGGTGTAGAGCATCTGACGGCACTCGTTCTCGTCGGCGGGGGTCATCACCGTCGTGTTCGGCAGGCAGCGCAGATAGGTCAGATCGAAGCTGCCGGCGTGGGTCGGTCCATCGGCGCCAACGATGCCGCCGCGATCGATCGCGAACATCACCGGCAGGTTCTGCAACACGACGTCGTGTATCAACTGATCGTACGCACGCTGGAGAAAAGTCGAGTAGATCGCGACCACCGGCTTCATGCCTTCGCAGGCGAGGCCCGCGGCGAAGGTCACCGCATGTTGCTCGGCGATGCCGACATCGAAATAGCGCTCCGCGTACTCGTTTGAGAAGCGCACCATGCCCGAGCCTTCGCGCATCGCGGGAGTGATGCCGATCAGCCGCGTGTCGCGCTTCGCCATGTCGCACAACCAGTCGCCAAATACCTGCGTATAGGTCGGCTTGCCCGGAGGCTTGGGAACGATGCCGACCTCGGGATCGAACTTGGTGACGCCGTGATAGAGAATCGGATCTTCCTCAGCCCTGGCATAACCGTGGCCCTTGCGCGTGATCACGTGCAGCAATTGCGCCCCCGGCAATTGCTTGACGTTAGACAGCGTCTTCACCAGCGTGTCGAGATCGTGGCCGTCGATGGGCCCGATGTAGTTGAATCCGAATTCCTCGAACAGCGTGCCGGGAAGCACCATCCCTTTCATGTGCTCTTCCCAGCGCTTGGCAAGCTCCGCGACCGGCGGCAGCTTGGCGAGGACCTCCTTCCCGCCGCGGCGAACGTAGTTGTACACACGTCCCGAGAGAAGGCGCGCGAGATAGTTGTTGAGCGCGCCGACCGGCTCCGAAATGGACATGTCGTTGTCGTTGAGAATGACCAGCAAGTCGGTGCCGAGGGCGCCTGCGTTGTTCAAGGCCTCGAAGGCCATTCCCGCGCTCATCGCACCATCGCCGATCACCGCAACCACCTTGCGCTCCTCGCCTTTGCGCCTCGCAGCAATCGCCATGCCGAGCGCTGCCGAGATCGAGGTCGACGAATGCGCGGTGCCGAAGGTGTCGTACTCGCTTTCATCGCGGCGCGGGAAACCGGCGATGCCGCTCCATTGCCGCAACTTCGCCATCCCTTCGCGGCGGCCGGTAAGAATCTTGTGCGCGTAGGTCTGGTGACCGACGTCCCAAACGATCCGATCGTACGGCGTGTCGTAGACGTGATGCAGCGCGACGGTCAGCTCGATGGTGCCGAGATTGGACGAAAGATGGCCTCCGGTCTGACTGACCGACTTGATGACGAAATCGCGCAACTCGCTTGCAAGTTGCG
>DATNNK010000499.1:0-5635 GCA_035601875.1 Casimicrobiaceae bacterium
GGAGGAGTTGGGCTACTCCGCCAAGCTCGGAGATCTCGTCGATGCGCCGTGGCCGAAAGTGGACGCCACCGCGCTCGTTCAGGACGAGATCGAGCTCGTGCTGCAGGTCAACGGCAAGCTGCGCGGCAAGCTAACTGTCGCCGCCGACGCCGACAACAGCGCGATCGAGGCCGCGGCGATGGCTTCGGCGCCGGTACAGAAAATCCTCCGCGAGTCTCCGGTGGCTACTCATGAGGCAAACGCGCACATCGGTGGGCGCGTGATCATCGTCCCGGGCCGGCTGGTTAATGTCGTGCTGCCGAAAGGCGTGCCGGCATGAGCCGCAGCGATCAAGCGGGCACGCGGTCAGACAAGGCAGGTAGCGCGTTGTGACCATCGGTCGACTCAAACGAATTGTCAGCGCTTCGTTGCTGATTGCGTTTGCGGCGTCGTGCGGTCTGAAGGACAAGCCGATTCCCACGGAGCCGCAGGCACGCAGCGACTTTCTGAACGTAGCCGCGGCCCAGCTCACATCCGAAGAGCGCAATTTGCTGAACCGGTTCGTTGCCCGTCTCGACGCCCAGCTAGCAGCCGGCGGGCCAGCGGTGGACATTACAGTGCCACGCGCACTGACACTGCAGCGCAGTTACGAATCCCAGCTCACCGACGCTCAGCGCAACTTCCAGAAACTGTTGGAGGCTGCCAATGCGGCGCTGGCGATCGATGTGCGAGACGCGACCGTCGTCACGGACGAAAATGCACGCCAATCCGGCGACAAGGCGCTTCGATTTGTGCTCGATATCACCAATCGCGGACAGCACCCTGTCGAACAGCTCGCACTGAGGGTGGAATTTCGCGACCCTTCCGGCAAGTATCAGGCGGCGATCCCCGACCTTCAGCTCAGCGGAGTGGTGCCTCCCGGCCAGGCCGGGCGTTCGGTGCAGACGCTGCCGCTCAGCGCGCAGCGACACCAATACATCCTGGAGGGCAAGCCGCTGCAGATCTCCGCTTATCCGACCCGGATCGTCTATGCCGGTGGCGAGAGCCTCGAGCCCGGCAAGGAGATGCGGACGCTCGAGTCCTTGCACCGGGCGAAGATCGAGTAGCCATGCGCCGGGTCGCCGGATGTATCGCCATCTTCACCTTATCAATCGGGCTTTCCGCGTGCGGATTCCATTTGCGCGGCGAGGCGCATTACGCCTTCGCCACCTTATTCCTCAATCCGACGCCCGCGCTGCCGCTCACCACCGAGCTCAAGCGTTCGCTGGAAGGCATCGGCTCCGCCAAGCTGGTTGCCTCCGCGGCAGCTGCGGAGGCGGTACTGGAAGTCAACAGCGTCGAAGACAGCAAGCAGATCCTGTCCTTGTCGGGGGGCGGCAAGGTGGCCGAATACCTTCTCACCAAACGCGTTTTGTTTCGCGTTCACGACAACGACGGCAAAGATTGGCTACCGACCGCCGAAGTGCTGGTGCGACGCAGCTACACCTACAGTGACACCGAAGCGCTGGCCAAGGAGGCGCAAGAGCAACGCCTCTGGCGCGAAATGCAAACGGACTCGGTGCAGCAGATCGTGCGCCGCCTGCAGGCCGCGAAAAAACCGGCTGCTTGAGTGGCGACTGAGGGCAACTGAGGGCAACTGAGTTGCAACGAAGCGAAACTAGCTTGAGCGATCGCGAGCGACATCGATGCGACTGCGTCCGGAGCAGCTGAGCGCGCATCTGGCGCAGGGCCTGGCGCCGCTCTATGTCGTCCATGGCGACGAGCCGCTGTTGGCCATCGAAGCGGGCGACGCCATCCGCGCCGCCGCTCGCGCGGCCGGGTGCGAGGAACGCGAAGTGCTGGTGGTCGAGCCTGGGTTTAAGTGGGACGCGTTTTCGGCGGCCAGCCGCAACCTCGGTCTGTTCGGCACCCGGAAGCTCGTGGATTTGCGCATCCCGGGCGGCAAGCCCGGAGTCGAAGGCGCACGCGTGCTTGAAGACTGCGCCGCCAATCCGACGCCGGATACAACGATCTTGATCACCTTGCCGCGGCTCGACCGAGCAACGTCGAGCTCCTCGTGGTTCGCCGCGCTCGAGCAAGGCGGTGTCACGCTTGAAGTTTTTCCGCTGGAACGCGGCGACTTGCCGCGCTGGATAGCGTCCCGTCTCGAGCGCCAGCGGCAGCGCGCGTCGGCCGAGACTCTGCAGTTTCTCGCCGACACCACCGAGGGCAATCTTCTTGCGGCTCGACAGGAGCTCGAAAAAATCGGCCTCCTTTTGCCGGAAGGCGAGCTCGAACAGGAAGCGGTTGAGAATGCCGTCGCCGACGTGGCGCGCTTCGACGTATTTCAACTCTCCGAAGCATGGCTATCGGGCGACGCCGCGCGCGCATGCCGCATCCTGGCGGCGCTCGAGAACGAGGGCGAAGGTGTTCCCCTGCTTCTATGGCAACTAGGGGAAGACCTGCATGCGCTGGCTACGGTTCTTGCGTCGACAGC
Organism: Casimicrobiaceae bacterium; assembly: GCA_035601875.1. Lineage (GTDB taxonomy): Bacteria > Pseudomonadota > Gammaproteobacteria > Burkholderiales > Casimicrobiaceae > PALSA-1003. The sequence continues at coordinate 2,456 of DATNNK010000499.1, forward strand.
CTCCGGGACGCCGGTCGCCATTGCAGTCAAGAGCGCGCGCGTGTGGGGCAAGCGCCAGACGGCCATCGAGCGTGCGGCGCGTCGCATCGCCCCCTCGGCGATTCAGCCGCTGCTCCTGCGCCTTGCGCGTCTGGACGCCCTGGCCAAGGGGATCGGCCGCGGCAACGTCTGGGACCACTTGCGCGACGTCGCGCTGGCGCTGGCCGGACGTCCGGCCCTCGCCGGCAGCTAGCGCTCGTGGCTTGCTGCGAAGGCGCCTTGTCTAAAGGGGCATCGAGATCGTGAAACAGCGACCGCCCGGGCTTCCATGAAGCAGCACAGGTGGTTAGGATTGCATTTGCGGCCGGGTTGATTTCGGCTTCGACGATCCGCACACTAGGCGTCCGCGGGAACCCGCTGGGAGGTGGCCATGTATCGCAAGATCCTCGTTGCTTACAACGGCACCCCTGAATCGCGGCTGGCGCTTGACGAAGCGATACGCTTTGCACCCGACGCCTCGGTCGAAGTTCATCTCGCCGGCGTCGTTCATTATCCTTCGGCGTACCTGCTCGCGGGAGAATATGTGCCCGAGGTGGCGCTTGCCGACGAGCGCGAGCACATGGAAGCCGACCTCAAGAATGCGCACGCGTTGCTCGCCGGCCACGGATTGACGGTGATCGATCACCTGGTCGTCGGCGAGCCGGTGGATGTCCTGACCAAGCTGGTCACCGAGCTCGGCATCGACCTTCTCATTCTCGGCCACCCGCGCAGCAAATCCTTTGCGCTACGCTGGTGGCGAGGATCGGTCGACGCGGTATTGATCGAGCGAGTGCGCTGCAGCGTGCTGGTCGCTGCCGACGCTCCGGCCCGCCGCGCGCGATAGCGCGCGGCTCCAATTCCGGCGCGCGTTAGCGCGGGCTGCAAACCTGGCGCGCGGCTCGATACGTGGCGCTCACCGACGCGGGACCGCTAGCGCGCAGGCGCGACGCTGATGTCGCCGTAAAGCGCCTCGGCGTTACTGTTGGTATTGTCGGTGTCGGTCATCAACTTGACCGCGGTGACCCTGCCCGGCTCTTCGCCGAAAGCTCGCCGGAAATCCTCCACCAGATTACGCGTGTAGTTGTGCCAACGGCCGATCCCCTGATCGTCGGCAGCGACGGCGAGCATGCGGATGCGCGAGGTCAGGGCGCTGGTGGTGATCGAATCGACGGCAACCTTGCCGCCCCAGATGTACATGAGCTCGGCATAGGGCAATGCCTGGCCGGACGCCGATTTGGCAAACGACGAGGCCGCGCGATCGAGCACGCTGAGCTTGCTGGTGTCGCCGGAGAACGAAACCATCACACGCACCGGGGCGTCCTCGCGCGAGCGGTTGCGGGTTTCCGCCGTGGGAATGCCCTGTATCACCTTCCACCGCCATGACAGCATTGGAAAAGCGCGAGGGTCGAAGTCGGTGCGAAATGCCATCAGCGAGGCGCTTCCGTGCGCGGTCGCCTTCAGCACCACGACTCCTTCGTCGACGACAGTTGTATATTCGGTTTCCGCTTTCGTGCTTGACAGCGGTACATGCTGCCATCCCGCAGGCGCCGCCCCGGCTTGCGTGTTCGAAAAGCGCGTAATTTCGGGCGCCGATTGCGCGAACGCCGTTCCGGCGAGCGACGCGACGCAAAAGGCGTAAAGCGCAGCTCTCACGGCGGCGTCCCGGTCGCGCATTTCGTCTTGCCGTTGCGAAGAATGCAAATAGTCATGAGCTGTCCGTGCACGTCGCGGGCCTCGACGCGCCAGAGGTCGCTTCGGTCGGGATCGCGCTCGAGGACCATGAAGCCGTATCGGCTGGTCGAGGCGATGGTCTCGACGACAGTTCCGGGAGCGACCGATGCGCCAGTCGGCAAGGGACTCGGCAGCGGCGCATCCGCCCACGTGCCGCCATTGCCGGAGATGAGTTGCGTCGGATGGGCTGACACGAAGCTCACCATCTCGAACAGATGGTTGTGACCGGCGATGAGCGCCTGCACATTGGATGGAAAAAGGCTCGGACCGTTGATCGGCGCCAACACCGACTGCAGCGCCTCGTTGCCGGGATAGACCGCCGGCGCGGGCCGCGATACGTCGGGTGCGAAGCCGAGGATCGGATGATGGCTCACGAACAGATTCTCCGCAACGTTGCGCGACAACGCAAACGCCATGCCAAGCTCGGCAGCATAATTGCGGTACATCGGGTCCGAGGGAAGGAGCGCACGCACGCCAACGCGGGACGAGTCGAACACCACGATCTGTGTGTCGCCCGAGATCGGAACCGCGTACGGATCGCTGTAGTCGCCCCGCTCGTCGTCGGATGCACGATTGCAGTCGCGCCCGTCGACACGCGGCCGGAAGTCGAGAAATCGCCACCAGCCCTGGCCCGCGCGGTTGCACGATTCGTGATTGCCGCGGACGAAAATCCACGGCGCGGCGGCGAGCAACGGTCGCGCCGGCACAAAGAAGTCGGCATCCCACGCGTCCCAGCCATAGCCCCAGGGGTTGTTGGCGCAGTCTTCGTTTCCGGCGGGACAGGCATTTTCGCGGTAGTGATAATCGCCGACATGGATCACCAGGTCGGGAAGCGTCGCCGCGGCCGCGGCGGCGATAGTCGCAAACGGCCACTGTTCGCCATCGTTGCAGGCCTGGAAGGCGTCTTCCGAAGCCTTGAGCCGGCACCCGGTATCGCCGATCACGACGATCCGCTTGGGCTCGCGCGTCGAGAGCGGGAGCGATCGCCCGGCGACGATCGCCCGAGACGCGTCGCGAGGCAAGCTCAGGTCGCAGACTCGCACCGGAAACGCCGAGGGTTTTGAATCTGCCGGATCGCTTCTCGTCGGTCGCTGCGCGATCGTCGCCGGCGCGGCGCGCAGCTGCATCCGCGTCGTCTTATCATCGACCGCGATCGCGGGGCACGCGTCGTCGGTGGTGATGAGTCGCGCAAGACGTGCGCCGGCGGCGCCGACCACGACAAACGCGGACTCGACGGCGCCGGCAGCGCGGATGTCGGATGCCGGCGGGACGACGTTGGCGCAAGCGGTCAGAAATGCGCCGACGGCGAGCGCCAGCTGGCGCAGCGAGGACCGCGACGGAAAGGTCGATCGCGCCGCTTGCATCATCATCGCCAATCCCCCCACAGCGCATTCATGGCGGCCAGCACGGCCACCCCCGCAGTCTCGGTTC
>DATNNK010000500.1:0-4226 GCA_035601875.1 Casimicrobiaceae bacterium
TCGACTGTCAGGCGGCCGCCGGCCAAGCCGCGCAGCGAGGTCGTTGCCCACAGCCGCTCGTAGTCGCCGCAACCGGAGTCGAGACCGACTACGAAATCGACCTTTCCCATTCGTGGCGCGAGCACGTCGAGATACGCCGGAAGGTCGTAGCTGCCGCTTTCTTCGCAAGTCTCGATCATTCCGATGCAGCGCGAGTGCGCGATGCCCTGCGCCTGCAGCGCGCCGATGGCGGCCACCGCCGCGAATACGGCATAGCCATCATCGGCGCTGCCGCGACCGTACAGCTTGCCGTTCTCGAACAGAGGATCCCAGGGGCCGAAGCCTTCGCGCCAGCCAACCATCTCCGGCTGCTTGTCCAGGTGGCCGTATAACAGCACGCTGCGATCGCCGGTGCCGGCAACGTCGAAATAAAGCAGAGGGGTGCGGCCGGGAAGACGCACGATCTCGAATGTCATGCCGCGAACGGGCTGCTTTCCCACCCACGCTTCCGCAAGCCGGATTGCGCGCTCGATGTGACCATTGATTTCCCATTGCGGATCGAAATGCGGCGACTTGGCGGGAATGCGGACGTACTCGGCGAGTCGCGGGACGATCTCGGCGTCCCATTGAGTCGAGATAGCGGAGAGGAGGTGCTCGGGGTTCACGGCGAGAGCCTTGGTGTGGTGTCAGTGCTGCGTCAACGGCGGAGTATGCAGCATCGCGCGGGATCCGCGCCAGACCGTCGCCTGAACGGCGGTGTTACATTTCCGCCTTGGCCCGTTTTCAGCGAGGGGACGATGGGTAAAGGTCGGCTGGAGGCGTTCAGTGACGGCGTGATCGCCGTGATCATCACCGTCATGGTGCTGGAGCTAAAAGTGCCGCACGGCATCGAGTTGCCGGCACTCTTGCCGTCGATCCCGGTGTTCCTGAGCTATGTGCTCAGCTATGTCTTCGTCGGGATCTATTGGAACAACCACCACCACATGCTGCAAGCCGTTCAGCATGTCTCGGGCAGCGTGCTTTGGGCCAACCTGCATCTGCTGTTCTGGTTATCGCTGGTGCCATTCGTCACCGGCTGGATGAGCGAAAACCACTTCGCCGCCGTGCCCGTCGCGCTCTACGGCGTGGTGCTGCTCATGTCCGGTATTGCGTATTACATTCTGGCTCGCATCCTGGTCGCGCAGCATGGCAAGGACTCGACGCTGGCGCGGGCATTGGGCAGGGACTACAAAGGCATTGCATCGGTAGTCCTGTACGCGATAGCGATTGCGCTCGCGTTTGTGAATCCCTTGGTCGCCTGCGCCATTTACGTTGTGGTCGCCATCATGTGGCTGATACCCGATCCGCGCATCGAGCATCTTGTGAAGTAGGGTCTAAAGACGGTGTAAAATCAGCCGCCGCCACGTTCCGCCACTACAAAAAGGAGCCCATCATGAGACACCTGCACAAATCACTGTCAGTGCTGTTTGTCGGCGCCTTGCTCCTCGCGGGTTGCGCTGGTGCGCCGGAAACGCCAAGCAGCGCACCCCGAGCCACGCCGCCGCCGCAACCTTCGGGTCCCCAGCCGGCACCGGCAGGCACGCAGCAACCGGAGCCGGCGGTCAGCGTCGAAGGCATGACGGTCTTTGAGATGCAGGAACGCTTGAACGAGCTGGGTTACAAGCTTGGTACCGTCGATGGCGTGAGCGGACCGAGGACGGTCGAGGCGCTCAAGAAATTCCAGAGCGACAACAAACTCCCCCCGACCGGCACCATAGACGCCGAAACGATCCGCAAGCTGCGAACCGCCAAATAATTCCGGTCGCAAAAGCGCCAGGCGCGCTCAACGTGACCCGGGTCGAGCGTTCTTTACTTGCCTGCCGCACGCTGAATGATCGCCTTGGAGCGTGGATCGGTCACCGATGCGTTGAGCATCTGAGCCTGGCTCGCGTTCAGTCGCGCGCCTTTGCTCACCAGGACTTCCGCCGAGTCGGGGTGATGCATGAGCAAGGCCATCCCCAGCGGCGTCATGCCGCTGCCATTGGTAAGCTTGATGTCGGCACCCGCGGCGATCAGTGCGGTGACGATCCTGGGTCCGCACATTTGTGCTGCGCTCATCAAGATGTTGTTGCCGTTGTCGTCCTTGCGCTTGACGTCGGCGCCGGCGGCGATCAATACGTTTACGGTATCGACGCTGCCCTCGCTCTCGGCCTGTTTGCCGCCGCAGCCGGAAAACACGGCGAAGTAGAGCGGGCTGTCGGATAGACCGCCACCGCTGTTGACGTTGACACCGGCATCGAGCAGCGCCTGGACGTCGGCGGCATTGCCCTCGAGCGACGAACGTCGCAGCTGATCCGCGGATATGCCAAGCTTGCGCTTTTTCAGCGCCGCGACTGCCAACTGCTCTCGCGGGCCACCGGATTTGACATCCGCAGCGGCGCCTGCCGCCGGCATCGACTTCATGAAGTTGCGAAGGATCTCTCCGCGGCTTCGCACGTAATCGTCACGATCGTGCTCGGCAATCGTTGCCGCTTGATCCAGCACCGCGCGCGAGGCGCCCATGTCGCGTAACGCCGTCACCGCATCACCACGCGCAAATACCGAAGGTCCGGTCGCGGCGATGTTCAACAGCAGCGGCGTCGATTGCTCGAGCAGATAGTGCTTGACCTCCGCCGGGCTCGACCCGCTGGCATCGGCCAGAGTTTCGATCTTGTCGATGGCGCTGCGCAGGTCCTCCTCCGACGACGGTCCGCGTAGCACCGCAACCAATGGCGCGAGATCGCGCTCCGGGACTACGTTGCCGGACGCAATCGCGCGCTTGGCGCGAGCGTACAGGTCGGAGGGACTCGCGGCCTGCGTGTTTTGCACATTGAGCGCCGTTGCAAAAACCAAGGCGAGGAGAGCTGCCGATTGCACTCGATCAAGGCGCTTCACGGTTGGTGATCCCTTTCCGACAGGGGTCAGTATTTGTCCTACAGGGTTTTCCGTCAATCGCTGACAACCTCGACAGGTCCATGCGCGTTAATATGTTTCTGTTGAGCGCTGGTTCAGCGGATCAAACAAGGAGGTATCCATGCACCTGACATTCAAGACTGTATTAGGCGTGGCGGCGATTTGCTGCGCTACCCAAGCGGCGGCCCAGGTCACATTTTATGAAGGCGAGGGATTCCGCGGCCGCGCCTTCAGGGTCGACAAGACGATCTGGAACTTGGAGCCTACCGGATTCAACGACCGCGCGCGATCCGCAGTCGTCGACCGCGGACGCTGGGAAGTATGCGAGGACGCGCGATTCGAAGGGCGCTGCACGGTCCTGCGGCCGGGAAGTTACGATACGCTTCGCGGGATGGGCATGGACGCCCGGATTTCCTCGGTGCGGCCGGTCAATCGGGTGGCGTACGAGAACGAGGTGCCCCCACCTCTCGCTGAGCCTGCCTACGAATATCGGCAGCGCCCGAGCGAACGACTTTACCAGGCGCCCGTTACTTCGGTGCATGCGGTAGTCGGTCCACCGGAGCAGCGTTGCTGGGTCGAGCGTGAACGGTTCGGCGGTGACCCCAATGTCCCCGGTGCGATCGCCGGCGCGATCATCGGCGGCGTTCTCGGTCACCAGGTCGGAGGGGGACGAGGCAGAGACGTTGCCACCGCCGGCGGCGCGGTTGCGGGCGCGGCTATCGGCGCCAACACGGGCGGAGGCAGCTATGGCTACGGCCAGAACGTTCAGCGCTGCTCCACTGTTCCGAGTGACCGACCGGATTACTGGGATGTCACTTACAATTTCCGTGGCGTAGAACATCGCGTTCAAATGAGCGCGCCGCCGGGGCCGACAGTTCCGGTCAACGGCAACGGTGAACCGCGCTGGTAAGACAAGAGCGCAAGCAGGTAGCTCAGAGCGGCCCTTCGGGGCCGCTTTCTTTTGTAATAATGCCGATCTCGACTTGGGGACCCCTATCAGCTCTATTCGCGCGACATCATCGAGAAGCTGAAAGTCGTTTGGGAAAACATCGACCTGTGCACGATCAACAAGATCAGCATCAAGTACAACCGCTCGACGAAAATGGTGTCCGCCGATAGCGAGTAAATTGTTGTCCGGCGAGGTCCCTGGGCGAACATTCGCCCAGGGCGTATTGGTCGCGTTCCGATTTAACTACCTGTCCTGTTTCGCGTAGATGGCGCGCACCGTCTCGATGGTGTCGGCATCCTGCGCTTTTTTGTCTGGACGATATCCCTTGACGCGCGCAAAGCGAAGCGCGAGTCCTCCCGCATAGCGC
>DATNNK010000501.1:0-2634 GCA_035601875.1 Casimicrobiaceae bacterium
GAGCGGCGCGTTTGTCGGCTTAGGGTCGAATTGCGACCGTCGAAGGTCACGCAGTTCACGGCCAACTGGAGACACCCATTGGCCGGCCGGAGTCAAGGACAAAATCAAACCGTGGCAAAACAATTGCGTCCACATTGTGCAACAACGCCCGCCACCCTTCTTTCCTGCAGACGCTAACCGCGCCCGTTTTCTCGCTTTGCTGGTTGCGAACCGAATCGCACCAGACACCCATCGGGATCAAGCTTGCCGCGATGCTCTGCGGCCGCCCTGGTGGCTTGTGCCACCCCAGAGAAACGTTGGTGCCAAGCCGTGTCCAAGGGGTTGCTTACATTCCCTATGGCTGTCGCCGTGGCGACGCCAGTCCTTAAGTGGCTCACGGCTTGGGCGATTCAGCAATCTACACTCCATCAGGTGGCGCAAAGGCGGCGTCCAATCATTTGCGTGGTTGTGCACCAGTCTCCAGTCCTGGTTCACCGCCTTTGGCCAAACCGTTTACCCGAAACAGCGACTCACATTGAAAGGTTTCCGTTCGCGCAGCATGTGGTAGCACGCTCGCGCTAACTTGTGCGCCAGAGCCTTGGTCGCCACGATGCCATTGGTCTTGCGCTTCTTGCGTTCATAGAAGCTCCTGGCCTGCGGGCAGTAGCGCCGCGCGAAGTTTGCCGCCTCGACGAAAGCCCAGGCGAGGTACTGGTTGCCGTTCTTGGCATTGCCCTCGCCTTTCTTCTTGTCGTTGCTCTCGCGTAGGCTATCCACGCACCGGCAGTAGGAGCTGAAGTTGCCCACCTTGGCAAAGCGTGCCGGGGTGCCCATCTCGAGCATGATCGTGGTGGCGAGCGTCTCGCCGATGCCCGGCATGGTGTTCAGCAACTTGAATTCGTCGCGCAGGCGCACCCGTTCCTTGAGCCGCCGTTCCAGCGCTTCGATCTGTTGCCCCAGCGTTTGGCTCACCGCGCGGTTGGCCTCCACCGCCAGCGCCACATCGGGCGCAAAGCCGAGTTCCTCGACCTGCGCGGCCGTCAACCGCTTGACCGCCTCGCCGCTCAGCCGGGCACCAGTCTGTCGCGCGAGAATGTTCTCGATCGACAGAATCTGCGCCGTGCGATAGCGCACCAGCTGCATGCGCTTGCGCGAAAGATCTCGCGCAGCGCGCTCTTCCCGCGGATAGATATAGCCTTCGGCCAACAATCCCAGGCGTAGCAGCTGCGCCAGATACGCCGCATCGGCGAAGTCCCCGCTGTATTTCAGTCCCTCGTACTTCTTGATCGCGCTCGGGTGCGCCAGATGCACCCGGTAGCCCGCATCCATCAGCCCGTCCACCAGCCAGTACCAGTTGTAGGTACTCTCGACGACCACGCCCACCAGCTCGTCCCGATGCGGCCCCAGTGCCGCCTGAATTTGCCCCAGATCGTTCGGCAACCGCTTCTGCAACACAATCCGATCTTCCTCGTCACTCACCAGCACGACACTATTGTTCGAATGCAGGTCTATACCGCAATATTTCATCTCGGCCTCCTTCGGGTCAAAGTTCATATTCCCAACTTGACTTTAACCCCGCCGCTTAACCGCGGCGAGGAGGCCGGCTATATGATTATCAATGGAAACTATTGGGCAGATCGGCGAAGGGCCGCTTTGCGGCGCCAGCCCCCACAGGCAGCCCTCGGCCAGGTGCGGACGTTCGCGCGGCCGGCGGGATTGCCGAGGTGGGCGAGGATGTCGCGTACCGTGGACGCGTCGGTGATGAAGGCGATGAAGCGCATCTCGCCCCCACACTTGGGGCACAGAAGCGGGAATGCGCGGTGTTCTGGATCTTCTTCGGCGTCCGCAAACGCGCCGCGATGTCGCGCGACGTGGCCACATCAAGCCGCAGAAAGTGATCGCCGTCGGCATCCTTCTCGCCGCGATATTCGTGTTTACGCTGGTGGCCCTCGTCCGGTTCATCACGCCCGGCAATTAGGTCTGCTCTGCCATCAGGTCTCGCCCACGATCTCCTCCGACGCGTTGGTGGCGACGTGATAGCCCTCGGTGAACGCGAGATCCATGAGCGCGAGATAGCGCTCGCTCCTCGTCGCGCTGGTCGACCCCCGCCGGTCCGCTTCCTCGGTGCGACGGACCGCGGCCATATATTCGGCTACGGGACGCGCCACCGCTTTCGCCCAGGGCCGGATCGCCACGTGGCGGCCTTCGCAATGCCGCGCCGCGACGCCGCAGCGGCGCATCGCCCGGGCGCGTTCGGCGAGTGTCACCGGATGATCGTGCCAGGCGACCGCCTTCGGCAGATAATGGGTGCGGGCGCCGGTCGCAGAAAGACGAACGCCGAATTCGAAATCATCGAAGAGGTCGTGCCGGAAGACCTCGTCGAACTCGCCGACGCGGTCGAACAGCCGGCGCGGGACCGAAGCATTGCCGACGTAGAAAAAGTCGCGCGGCCACGATTGCTCCGCGATCCGGAACGGAACGCCGAACAGGCGGCCGCTGTCCTCGAGCCAGCGGCAGAACGGGTCCGCCCGCAACGTCTCGCGGAAAAAAGCCGGTCCGATACCGACCGCCGGCGATTGCAGATGCCGGTGAAACTCGACGTGCGCGCGCACGAGCGTCGGGGCGGGAATGAAATCGTCGGCCACGAAGACGAAG
>DATNNK010000502.1:0-7013 GCA_035601875.1 Casimicrobiaceae bacterium
GCCCTGCGCGAGCTGGGCTACGTCGAAGGCCAGAACCTCAGAGGCGATACGCCGACGACAAGAGCGAGCGGCTTTCCAGGCTTGCGCGCGAGCTGGTGCAGCTCCCGGATGTCATAATCGCTGTCGGCCCGTCGGCGACCCAGGCGGTCAAAGATGTGACAACAACAATTCCAATCGTCTTTATGACCAACGTCGATCCGATCGCGGCCGGGCTCGTCTGGATCGTCGCAATAGATTACGCGCTGATCGAGCATTTGCTTAGGGCTGACCCAGCGCAGTTGACGGAGGTTTCATGCTACGTGCAATAGGAATGCTCCTTGCCGCTGTGGTCGTGATGGCCGGCCTTCCAGCGCGGGCACAGGAATACCCTGCGCGGCCGGTCAAGCTCATCGTTCCGTTCGCGGCCGGCGGCCCGGCGGATATTTATGCGCGATTCCTGGCGCAGCGGCTCGAGGTCGCGCTCGCACAACCGTTCATCGTCGACGATCGTCCGGGTGCCGGATCGGTGATTGGTACCGATGCCGCGGCCAAAAGCGCACCGGACGGCTATACCCTTCTGGTCATGTCCAACACGCACACCGTGAACGAAACGCTGGTGCCCAACAAGCCGTATGCGCTGCTGCGCGATTTTGTTCCAATCGCGCCGGTGAACTATTCCGACCTGGTGCTGGTGGTGCATCCCGCGGTTGCGGCGAACAATCTCGCCGAGCTTCTCGCCCTCGCGAAGGCGAAGCCCGGCAAGTTGAACTACGCGTCGTCGGGCCCGGGCACTCCCTATCACATGGCGGGCGAATTGTTCAAGGCGATGGCGGGAGTGGACATCGTGCACGTACCGTACCGCGGCAGCTCGCAGGCGCGCACCGACACGATCGGAGGCCAGGTCGACATGATGTTCGATGCCGTGACGACCATGAGCGAATTCGCCAAGGTCGGCAAGGTCAGGGCCTTGGCGACCACCGGCAAGGTTCGCTCGTCGGTGCTGCCCAACGTGCCGACGATGTCAGAAGCGGGGGTGCCGGGCTACGAGGCGGTGATCTGGCTCGGCATCATGGCGCCGAAGGGTACGCCGCCGGAAATCGTGCGGCGCCTCAATGCCGAGATCACCGCGATCGTCGGGCGTCCCGAGGTGCGCGACGATTGGGCCCGCCAGGGCGCGGTCGCGATGAAAATGAATCCGGAGGAGTTCGGCCGCTATATCGTCGACGACATCGCGAAGTGGGAGCGCATCGTCAAGATCTCGGGCGCCAAGCCAGACCAGTAAATCCATCCGCGAAGTTTCGTCGACCGAATACACTTCGCGCCGAGGCCAAGCTAACCTAACAGCGTGGACCTCAATATTCTCAGCGCCGGTGCTTCCAAAGGCCTGGTCGAATCGCTGCAGGCGCAATTCAGCGCCGAGACCGGTGTCGGTATCCACGGAACGTTTGGAGCGGTGGGCGCGATCAAGGAAAAGGCACTCGCCGGAGAACCGTGCGACGTCATCATCCTCACTGCAGCGATGATCGACGAGCTGGCACGATTCGGAATTGTGCTTACCGAGACCGTCGCGCCGCTCGGATGCGTGCGCGCCGCGATTGCGGCACGCGAGGGCGATACGCTGCCGGACATCTCCGGCCGCGAAGCCTTGCGCAAGCTGTTGCTCGCCTCGGCGGCAATCTACATGCCGGATGCCGAGCGGGCGACGGCAGGAATCCATTTCGTGAAAGTGCTGCATGCGCTCGGCATCTTCGAGACGGTAAAGCCACGGCTGCGCTCCTACCCGAACGGCGCACTGGCGATGCGCGAGCTCGCGCAGAGCTCGGAGTTTCCTGCCATCGGTTGCACTCAGGTGACCGAGATCAAGTACACCCCGGGAGTCACCCTCGTCGGACCGCTGCCTGCCGAATTCGAGCTTGCGACCGCCTACGCGGTGGGGGTCTATTTCAAGGCGCATCAACCCGAGCTGGCGCGCCGCTTTGCCGAACTGCTGAGCGGAGAGACTGCGCGCGAGCTGCGCTTGGACGGCGGATTCGAAGATTGAAGACCACTCGGCGGGAGCCGGATTTATCGAGTGAACGCAGGTGCCACGAGCGCGGTCTGAACGCCGACGGTTCAACCGAGCAAGCCATCTCATGGAAGACACGCAGGCGGCGAAAGTCGAGATTGCGCTGTGAGCAGCGAGCCAGGTCCCGCTCGCTTTAGCGAGTGGGGTGCGAGCGACCGCGAATCAGCGCCGACCAAGCACACGCGAGATTACGCTTGTCTATAGCGATCAAGGAGCCGGTGAGCGAGGTGATGGCCGAGGCGGCGGAAATGGCTGTCGCGGCCGGGCTCGTCTACGTTTCCGACTCCGATCCCGGCATCCGCAGGCTGCCCAAGGGTAAGGGTTTCGCCTACATCAAGCCCGACGAAAAGCCGCTGGTCGCCGCCGCCGAGCTTGCCCGCATCGCCCGCCTTGCGATCCCGCCCGCATACGAAGGTGTATGGATCTGCACCAACCCTCGCGGACACCTACAGGCGACCGGACGCGACGCGCGCCGGCGCAAGCAGTATCGCTATCACCCGGAGTGGCGGCTGCTGCGCGACGGCGCGAAGTTCGAGCGCATGACCGAATTCGGCGAAGCGCTGCCGCGATTGCGGCGGCGCCTCCGCCGCGATCTTGCGCTACCCGGCTTGCCGAGAGAGAAAGTGCTCGCCGTCCTCGTCAGCCTCCTCGATGCGACCTGGCTTCGAATCGGCAACGCCGAGTATGCGCGGGACAACAACAGCTACGGACTCACCACGTTGAAGAACCGCCACGTGCAGTTCATACGCGACGGCCGGCTGCTGTTCCGGTTCCGCGGCAAGGGCGGCGCCGATCATGAGATTGCACTCGACGACAAGCGTCTCGCCAAGCTGGTGCGGCGCTGCCATCAGTTGCCCGGGCAGCGCCTGTTTCAGTACGTGGACGAAGACGGCGGCCGCCATCCGATCGATTCCGATCAGGTCAACGCCTATTTGCGCGACGTCATGGGCGCGGATTTTACCGCCAAGGATTTTCGCACCTGGGGTGCGACCTTGCGCGCCATTGCGCTCATGGCGGCGACGCCGCTGCCGGAGACCCCGAGCGACAGAGCGCTGAACGAGTGCATTGTGGCCGCAGTGAAAAAAGTCGCCGCGGAGCTGCGCAACACGCCTGCGGTCTGCCGCAAGTCGTACATCAATCCGGTGGTGTTTGTCGCGTGGCGGAGCGGGAGCCTGCACAAGGCGATCCGTGACGACATTACTGCGGCGCCACGCAAGGCCGAGCGGCTCGCGCTAAGCTTTCTGCGTCAGCAGTCGCGAGCTGACAAGCGCGCTTCGGCCAAGACCCGTATCAAGGCGCACTGAGCGCCTCAGACGCGGGTCAATTTTTCGCCGGCGTTGGAGACCAGCGCGTGGCTCAGTATTTCGTTCCCGCGCGGGCGGCAGTTGGCGCCCGACGCACGCGCACTTCCTGCTTGAGCTTCACCGTCCATGCAGCCTCGATTCGAAGGTCGCGCGAGACATCGATGGTCTTCTGCGTCGCCTCCTCGCTTATCTCGAGTTGCGGGTGCCAGACACGAACCACATACGCGCGCAACGGCAGCTCGGTCAAGATTGCCTTGCCGTCCTTGCCGGTCTTGGCAAAAAAAGGCGATTCGGAGACGTAGACATAGCCCACCATCCAGTCGTGGATGTTGCAACCGAGAACCACCACCCCCGGCTTGTCGAAAATGATCGGCTGCGCAGGCACGCCGGCATACAGCGGCAGCTCGAAACGCTTCGCTGGAGAAAACGAATACACCTGATGCCGCACGTCGTCGTGATTCGGAAAGGTCACCGACGCCCCGACCGGTACGATGGTGACTCGCGGGAGGAACTCCTTGTCGACCTGATTGATCGATCCGGCCCGCGAACGCTCTCGCGAGCGCATGTTGCCGTCCACCGGGACCGCGACCAGGACTGCATCGACGACGGGACGGCCTTGCTGGTCGGTGATGGTCGCGGCGATCTCGGCGGTCTGTGCATGCGCCGGACCGGCAGCGAAGACCAATCCCAGGACGCTCGCCAGCAACCGCTTGCAAATTCGCATGAGCAGTCTCCCCTCAATAACTGAAAGCGAACGAAAGTGCCGCGATGCGGCCTCGATAATCGAGGCCTTCGTAAGCGCTCGTGCGCTCATCGGCGTAGCGAAAATTCAGCGACGAACGATCTGAAAGTGCCCAGCTCAACGTCACCGCCGCGGTCTGCGTCGTGCTAGTGCCACGCAGCCGGTAAGCGAAAAAATCGTCGCCGAAGGCGGGATCGGCGGCAATGGCGTCCGATTCAAGAAAAATTTCCCGATGCTGCCGGGTGGTCGATACCACATCGCCCCGACGCATCGCGAAGTTAGCGCCGGCCTGAAGCTGTTCGGTGAGCGCGTACCCGGCGCGTACGAATGCGCTCTTGCCGCGCACGTCGAAGACCCTGCCGGAGATACCGGGAACGACCGGCAGGTCGTTGCGGGCATAACGCCGGTCGAACACGGCGCCGACTGACGCATCGAACGCTTCATTGAAGCGCTGGCCCAACTCGGCGCGCGCTTCGAGGCTGTCCGAGTCGCGAATGGCGCTGCGATAATTATCGTGCGAGCCCGCGAGCGCCAACGAGATCCACGGTGCGGCATAGCCCAAGCCAAACTTGTGCTTATACGATGCGGTTCCACCGATCGACGCGCGATTGAGCCCATGGAAGCGGTGCCACGCTTCGGTCAAGGCATTGACATCGAGGGTCAGCCAGTCGGCGCCAGTCAACGCAAGAAATGTCCCTCCCGATGCGAACAGCGTCGCCGCCGCATCGCCGCGGACATCGGCACGCTCCTGCGCCCGCGTCAGATTGCTTTCGTAGCGCGCGCCGGCGTCGACGTCGAGCAGCCATTCGGCGCGCGCCGCCGCGCTGCAGCTTAGAACGAGCATTCCTGCCAACGCCAGATGCAAACCCGACGCGACGCCGAACGACAGACACCACGCCGCGCGAAGCGCCGTGGCGCGGTATCCATTTCGCGGCAGTGCGCGATGACTGCGGGTGCGTGCATGAGACGGAGGCAGGGAATTTGCTTAGTCAGAGCCGACTGGGTTAGCTACGGTAAGCACATCTGATGCGAGCCGACGATAGCAGATGCGCGTGGTGAGCGTGACAATACAAGTGGCTGTTTTATAAGTATTTCAACGAACGGCCTCGGCCTCACTGGGCACAAGCGCAAGCAGGTTCGTCGCTCGCGACGCGGCAATCGACGCTCAATTCCGCCGCTCAGGTGCCCATCCACGGCAGCGCGGCATAGCGGTCCAATTGGAGAAACGTGCTCTATTGTCTGAAAGCTTCGAAGGCCTTGCGATCGACGGCGGCGGCCGAAGGCACGCCTGCACTTCGATCGCGAGCGCTTTATCCGACGCGCGGGAGTGAGCGGCATCTTGCGACTGCTCATGCGGGCGCGCGTTCGAGTCGTCAGCCGCGTCCCCGCCGCCCATGAACGTGCTTCGCGCCATGACCATGCGCAGCCTGCAGAGCCGAATCCTGGCGCTCTTTCTTTTGCTGATGGTCATCGTCCAGGTAGGCGGATTTGTCCTGATCAACACCGTCGGCATGTCCGCGGCGCGCAAGACAGTCGGCGAGGCTCTGGTGGCGGGGGCGCGCGTGTTCGATCGCCTGCTCGAGCAGGACACGCAGCGCATCGTTCAGGGCGCCCGCCTGATGTCGGCGGATTACGCGTTTCGCGAGGTGATCTCGACGGGTGACCGCGAAACTATCGCCTCGGTGCTTGTGAACTATGGCAAACGGATCGACGCCTCGCTGATGATGGTGATCGGTCTCGATCAGCGGGTGCTGAGCGACACGCTCGGCGTCGCGGTCGACAAGCCCTTCCCGTTTCCCAATCTCATCGCTCAGGCGGAACAGAACCAGCAATCGTCGGCGATGGTGCTCATCAACGGCCAACTCTATCAGCTGGTGGTGGTGCCGGTGATGGCGCCGATACCGGTCGCCTGGGTGGCCATCGGATTCGCCGTCAACGATGCACTGGCGCAGGACTTCAAGGGGCTGACGCGACTGCAGGTGTCGTTCTTGAGCCGGCAAAGCCGCGAATCGTGGCGCATACAGGGCACCACGACCTTGACGAACTCGGAGCGGCTTACGCTTTTGGACGACGTTGGCGCCAACCGCTACGCCAAAAGCGATGACGAGGGCAACGCGATCTTCAGCGATGCCTCGGTAACGCGCGTGCTGGATTTGCCGGCGCGCTCCGGCGAAACCGTGATCGCGGTGCTGCAGGAACCGCTGTCATCGGCGCTGGAGCCGTTTCGCCGGCTACAGCAGCAGCTTGCCCTGATCTCGCTCCTAGCGGTGGTCGTTTCGATCATCGCCAGCGTTGCAATCGCGCGCGGCATCACGCGTCCGGTGCGCGAGCTTGCACGTGTGGCGAGACGAATCGCGGCGGGCAATTACAGCGAACTGCCGGCAGCCTCGCGTAGCGACGAGATCGGCGAGCTCGCGACCGCGTTCAAAAACATGCAGCAGGACATCGCCAGCCGCGAATCGCGCATCATGGATCTCGCTTACCGCGACACGCTCACCGGCCTTCCCAACCGCGCGCTCTTTGCCGATCTGCTCGACAAGGCGATCGCCGACGCCGCGACCGCCGCGGCTCCCATCGCCGTGTTGCTGATGGACTTGGATCACTTCAAGTACGTCAACGATACGCTCGGGCATCCGATTGGCGACCTGCTGCTGCGCGAGGTCGCGGTGCGGTTGCAGACGGTGGTAACGGGCGAGGGCGATGTCGTGGCCAGACTAGGCGGCGACGAGTTCGCCTTGCTCCTGCCCGCAGGGGGGGTCGCGGAAGCACAGCGTCTCGCGAGAGCAATCCTGCGCGCGCTCGAGCTGCCAATGACGCTTCAGAGTCACGTCGTCGACGTTTGTGCCAGCATCGGCATCGCGGTGTTTCCTGAGCATGGCAGCGAGGGGGCGACGCTGCTTCGTCGCGCCGATATCGCGATGTA
>DATNNK010000503.1:0-3067 GCA_035601875.1 Casimicrobiaceae bacterium
AACGGCAGCAGCACCAGGAACAGCAGCAGTCCCGCGCGTCCCGGCGGTTGCGCGGCGATGACGTATGCGACCGGATAACCCAGGACGAGGCAGATCAGGGTCACCATCGCCGAAATCCACAGCGTGCGTCCGAGCACGTCACGAAACACCCGCTGCTCCTGCGGCGCGCCGGTGACGGAGCCGTCGGCGTCTCGCCGCAAGTCAAGCGCACCCAAGAGATAAAAGTCGGTGACCGGGCCTCCGGCGCGGCGGATCGCGGCCCAGGTTTCGCGCTCGCCCCACTTGGGATCGATGCCGAGCAGCGCATCGCGCGCCGAACCCGAAAGCTCGTTCGGCAGCTGCCGGCCGGTGCTAAAGAGCAGGGTGCGAAAACCCGGAACATCGTAGTTGAGCCGCGTCGCCGCGCTGGCCAGCGTTCCTGCTTCACGCGCCGCGCGAATGTCCGCGATCAGCGCCGCGTAAGCGGACTCGGGCGGCAGGTCGCGGCCATCCCAGCTGTTCAGCGCGGCGGTGACCGCTGGAAGGATGCGCGCGATGTCAACGTCGATCACACCGCGCGCGAGCATCGCGCCAATCGGCACCACAAAGCATGCCGCGAGGAAGACGAAGAGCGGCAGCACCAATGCCGCCGCCCGCAGTTGCTCGCGACGTCGGCTCCGCCTCAGCGCACGGCGAAGGCCGACGGCGTCCTGATCGACGCTGGCCAGCGCCGCATGAAGCGACGCCGCAGCACCACGTTGCATCGCTCCCTCGCGCTGCTTTTCAGGCGTCTACTTGGCGACCCAGGCGTTGAACCGCTGGGAGAGCTTGTCCAGATTCTCCAGCCAGAACTTATCGTTGATGTACAGCGCCGAGGCCATGTTCTGCGGCGCGGTCGCGAGGTTCGGCAACACGTTCTTGTCGATCAGCTCGGTCGAGGCTTTGGTCGTCGGGCCGTAGGGAATTTTCGGCGGCAGGTTCTTCTGGTTCTGCGGATCGTTAACGAACTGCAGGTAGGTTTCGGCCTGCGCCTTGTTCGGTGAGCCCTTCATGATGACCCACGAGTCGATGGTGTAGAGGTTGTTGGTCCACACGATCTTGAAATTCTTCTTGTCCTTGTCGTTTGCGGCGGCGATGCGGCCGTTGTAGGCGTCGGTCATCGCGACCTCACCGGAGGCCAGGAGTTGCGGCGGCTGCGAGCCTTTTTCCCACCACACCAGGTTCGCTTTCAGCTGATCGAGCTTCTTGAATGCGCGCTCGACACCTTCGCTGGTCCCGAGCGTCCTGTAGACGTCTTTCGGCGCGACGCCGTCGGCCATGAGGGCGATTTCGAGCGTCGTCTTCGGCCCCTTGCGCAGCGCGCGCTTGCCTGGCCATTTCTGGGTGTTCCAGAAGTCGGCCCAGGACTTCGGCGCGTCGCCCTTGATCTTGTCGCCGTCGTAGGCGAGGATGAAGCTGTACACAATGGCGCCAACGCCGCAGTCGTTAACCGCGTCGGGCAGGAACTTGTCCTTGCCGCCGAGCTTGGCCCAGTCGAGCTTTTCGTAGAGCCCTTCTTCGCAGCCGATCAGGAGCTCTTCCGACTCGACCTGCACCACGTCCCAGTTGTTGTTGCCACCCTGGACCTTGGCTCGCAGCGTGCCAACTCCGCCGTCCCAGTTCTCCTCGGCCATCTTGATCTTGGACTTTTCCATGAACGGCTTGAAATAGACTTCGCGCTGCGCGTCCTGATACGCGCCGCCCCATGAAACTACGGTCAGGTCGCGCGCCGGCGCCGTTGCGGACACCACGAGCGCCGCTGTCGCGGCCAGCGCCACCATCCAGATTCTCCTGCTTTGCATATTGGCCTCCATCGATAAGACGTGATTAGGCGCCGCCAGTGCTAATGCTCCTGTGCAAACGCGCGGCAATGTTCGGGTGTCCAGAAGACCTCCACCGCGGCACCGATGTGCGGCAAGGTGTGCGCCTCTGAAATCGGACGCTTCACCATAAACTCCTCGTTGCCCGTCAGCGCGACACGCGCACGGACGTGGTCGCCGAGATAAATGATCTCCCGCAGCGACCCCGCCAGACGGCAGCCGGGATGAGCGTCGATTGTATGCCCGGCGGCGCGGATTTGCACCCGCTCCGGCCGCAGCGAGACGCTGACCGCGTCACCGATTCCCACCGTTTCGACCAGCGTGCCATCGATCAGGCTATCGGTGGCCGCGACGCGGATCGCGCAGCGGCCGTTCGCCGCCGTCTCCAGGCGTCCGTCGAGACGGTTGTTCTCGCCGATGAAACGGGCGACGAAAGCGTTCGCCGGGTATTCATACATCCGTTCCGGCGTATCGAGCTGCTCGATCTTGCCGCGATGAAACACTGCGATGCGATCCGACATCGTGAGCGCCTCCGCCTGGTCGTGAGTGACGTAGGCCATGGTGACACCGAGCCGCTGATGCAACCGCCGGATCTCGAGTTGCATCTGCTCGCGCAGCTGCTTGTCCAGCGCGCCCAGCGGCTCGTCCATGAGGATCAGCTTCGGCTCGAACACCAGCGCACGGGCCACCGCAATGCGCTGCTGCTGGCCGCCGGAGAGTTGCCCCGGCCGCCGCTTGCCGAAGCCGCCGAGCTGCACCATGTCCAGCGCGCGCTCGACCCGCTTGGCGATGTCGGCCGCAGGCACCCCGCGCACCGACAGCGGGAAGCCGATGTTCTCGGCGATGGTCATGTGCGGGAACAGCGCATAGTTTTGGAACACCATGCCGATATTGCGCTGATGCGGCGGGACCCGCGACAGTGGCTTGCCCTCGAGCAGGATTTCACCGGCGGTCGGCGTTTCGAAGCCGGCGAGCAGCATCAGCGTCGTCGTCTTGCCCGATCCCGAAGGCCCGAGCAAGGTCAGGAATTCGCCACGCATGATATCCAGATCGAGCTGGTCGACGATGCGGGCGATCCCATCGTAGGTCTTGCCGATTCCCACGAAGCGAACGATGGGTTGCGGACTACTCATGGGTGCCGGAGGTGTGAATGCGGCGGCCTGACGTCAGGCCCTTTTCCTTCACCATCGCCGAAGTGTCGGCTAGCGCCTTGGCGAAGCAGCCCATCA
>DATNNK010000504.1:0-3007 GCA_035601875.1 Casimicrobiaceae bacterium
GTGTTGCAGCCGGGACAGCGAGTAAATTTTTCGTCAGCCATCGTTTGTTCGGCTGCCCGCGAGCGCCACCCATCCTTCTTTGCTGTTCCAGACGTCGATAGTAAACCATCGCTCGTAGGCGGCGATCACCGCGGCTGCCTGCGGCTCCAATATCCCCGACAGGACGACCTGTCCGCGTGCTCGTACATGCGCGGCAAGCAGCGGCGCAAGCAGTTGCAGCGGGTTGGCCAGGATATTCGCGACCACGACATCGTAGGTGGTTGCCTTGAACGCTTCAGCCAGATCGAAGCGCGCGACAACATTGTTCCGTTTCGCGTTCTCGCGACTGGCGGTGATGGCCTGTGTATCGACGTCGATGCCGTCAACGGCACCCGCACCCAGCTTCGCGGCAGCGATAGCGAGAATGCCGGACCCGCAACCGTAATCGAGCACCGTCGCGCCAGCGGAGAGATGTAGCGCCAGCCATCGCAGGCACATGCGCGTCGTGGGATGGCTTCCGGTGCCGAATGCCAAGCCGGGATCGAGTCTCAGATTGATCGCCTTCGGCTCTACCGGCTCGCACCAGCTGGGCACGATCCACAAGCCGGGCGCCGCGCAAATCGGCTGGAACTGCTGCTGTGTCTTGCACACCCAGTCGTCGTCGGCGACGGCGGCGATGGTGTGCGCAGGCACCGCCGCGCCCAAGGCGGCGCTTACCCGAGCCAGCACGTCGCCGGCGTCGGCGCCTTTCCGGAACAGCGCCGACAGGCGGCACACCGGCCAGAGGTCGGCGGCGGTGGGGGCGGTGGTTAAATTGGGCTCGTCGTAACGTGCGATCTCCCGGTCCGATCCCACATGCGGGTCCGCGGTGTCGACCGCCAGCGCGCCGGCGTCCAGCAGCGCGTCCGCCCATCGCTCGGCATCGGCGGCGTTCGCGTCAAACTCCAGCGCGAGAAAGGACATTTGCCGCTCAGTGGACCGCTACTTGAGGCGATCTGCCTTGCGCTTGGCCATCCGCTGCTCGAGATAGTGGATCGTTGTTCCTCCGCGCAGGAACGACTCGTCGTGCAACAACTCCTGATGCAGCGGGATGTTGGTCTTGATGCCCTCGATGACCATCTCCGACAGTGCGATGCGCATGCGCGAAATCGCCTGCTCCCGCGTATCCCCGTACGCGATGACCTTGCCGATCAACGAATCGTAATTCGGTGGAACGAAATAGTTGTGATAGATGTGGGAATCGACCCGAATGCCAGGCCCACCGGGCGCGTGATAGGACGTGATCCGCCCTGGCGAAGGCACGAAAGTGTCGGGGTCCTCCGCGTTGATGCGGCATTCGATCGCATGTCCGCGGCGCACGACGTCGCGCTGTCGAAAAGCGAGTCGCTGTCCCGCCGCGACGCGAATCTGCTGCTGCACAATGTCGATGCCGGTGATCATCTCCGTTACCGGGTGCTCCACCTGCACCCGCGTATTCATCTCAATGAAAAAAAACTCGTCGTCCTGGTAAAGAAACTCAAACGTTCCCGCACCGCGGTAGTTTAACTTGCGGCATGCGTCGGCGCAGCGCTCGCCGATCCGGGTCAGTGCGCGAAGAGGAATACCCGGTGCTGGGGCCTCCTCGATGATCTTCTGATGACGCCGCTGCATCGAGCAGTCGCGCTCGAAAAGATAGACAGCGTTCTTGTGCTCGTCCGCGAGCACCTGAATCTCGATGTGGCGAGGCTTGTCGAGAAATTTCTCGATGTAGACGGTCGCGTTGCCGAACGCGGCCCCTGCTTCCGCACGCGTCAGGCTGACCGCGGAGAGCAGGGCGGCTTCGGTGTGAACGACGCGCATGCCGCGCCCGCCGCCGCCGCCGGCCGCTTTGATGATCACCGGGTATTTGACCGCCCGGGCGCTCTTGATGATCTCCTTGGGGTCGTCGGGCAACGCCCCCTCGGAGCCAGGAACGCAGGGCACGCCGGCCTTGGTCATCGCCACCTTGGCGCTGACCTTGTCGCCCATGAGGCGGATGGTGTCCGGACGCGGTCCGATGAAGACGAAGCCGCTTTTTTCGACCTTCTCCGCAAAGTCGGCGTTCTCGGAGAGGAACCCATAGCCTGGGTGTATGGCCTGCGCGTCGGTGACTTCGGCGGCGCTGATGATCGCCGGGATATTGAGATAACTCTGGTCCGAAGGCGGCGGGCCGATGCACACTGACTCGTCGGCGAGACGCACGTACTTTGCTTCCGCGTCCGCCTCCGAATGGACGACAACCGTCTTGATGCCGAGCTCGCGGCAGGCTCGCTGAATGCGCAAAGCAATCTCGCCGCGATTGGCGATCAGTACCTTGTCGAATAACTGACCGGCTATTTTGGCGGGCACCCGGGCCTCAAATCGACCAAACGCTCACGCCCGCGATGGGACGCCCGACGACGGTTTGCAGAATCATGCGTCAGCCGATGATAACGAGGGGCTGCCCGTACTCGACCGCCTGGCCGTTTTCGACCAGGATTGCCTTGACGATGCCCGCTTGATCGGCTTCTATCTCGTTCATCAGCTTCATCGCTTCGATGATGCACAAGGGATCGCCCGGCTGAACGGCATCGCCGACTTCGACAAAGGACGCGGACCCAGGAGCAGCGGCCCGATAGAAGGTTCCGACCATCGGTGCCTTCACGACGTGGCCTTCACTGGCAGGCGCCAGAGGCTGCTGAGCCGCATGAACCTCGCCCGTCGAAACTCCGCCACCGTCGCCCGGGCCATCGCGGGGCAGCGTCTGATGCGCGGTGGGCATCGATCGGGTGATCCGCACTCGCTCTTCACCTTCGGAAACTTCGAGCTCGGCGATGCCTGAGCTCTCGACGAGCTCGATCAATGTTTTCAGTTTGCGTAAGTCCATGGAAACCCCCCGGATTGGAGCTACGCCGTTACGACGGCAATACCGATACAACCGTTCGGCCACGGATATTTCGACCAGCGTTCGCCGTGTGCCCGCGAATTGTGCGGCTTTTTCTCCACCGGGGGCTAAACTCCCCCGGCCGCG
>DATNNK010000505.1:0-2048 GCA_035601875.1 Casimicrobiaceae bacterium
CACGCGAAGCCGCTTCTCCAGCCACTGCATGAGCTGGTTGATCACGCCGACCATCGCGATGTAGGAGATGAGCAATACGATCATCATTTCCGGCACGTTGACCTGCTCCGACCAGATCTGCGCCGACATATAGACGAGCTCGGGAACGGCGATCGCATAGGCAAGCGTCGTCGTCTTCACCAGATTGACGAGATTGTTGGTCATCGCCGGCAGCGTCACGCGCAATGCCAGCGGCAGCACAACCCGCCGGTAGATTTGCCCCCGCGAAAAGCCGAGCGAAGCGGCCGCTTCCAGCATCGCCTTGGGCACCGCTTCGATGCCGGCGCGAAAGATTTCCGCGGCGAAGGCGGTCTCGAGCAGCGTAAGCGACACCACCGCCCACCCGAACGATCCCAGCAGCGGCATTCCCGCGGCCTTGGGCAGCAAAGGCCCCAGCGCGAAATAAAAGAAATAAAGCTGGACCAGCGGCGGCGTGTTGCGGAACAGCTGGACGAAGCCGTTGACGGCACGCCGTACCCCAGCGTAACGCGATCCCTGCAACCCGGCGGCGACGGCGCCGAGCGTCAGGCTCAGCACGAGGCAATACGCGGAGAGCTTGAGCGTAGTGGCGAAGCCCTGGACGAATCGCGCGCGGTCGTAGCTGTCGTAGAAGATCGTCAGCTTGATGCCGGTCGACTTGTAGAGCGCGAGAAACCAGGCCGCGAGGTCATCCACGTCGCGACCCCGGTCGCCGCGCCGCGCCTGTCCGGCGGCGCGGCACGCCTACTTCAGCTTGGCTTGCTGCTCGACTAGGAACGGCGATTGCGGGATGCCCCATTTCTTCTCGAGCGTCAGGATAAATCCCGTCTTGTGCCAGTCCTTGATGACGTCGCTCATGTACGCGGCGAACTTGGGATCGTCCTTGCGCACGCCCACGCCCCAGGGCTCGGGGTCGATCGACGGCAGCACCATCGCATAGTCGGCCCACTTGGCGTCGCCCATGATGCCGGCAAAGAATGTGGTGTCGAACACGGTGCCGACGCAGTTGCCGCCCTCGAGCGCCGCCATCGCCTCGGTGACCCCCTTGAAGACGACCAGCTGCGCGCCGAACTCCTCTCCCGTGCGCCGGTTGTAGTACGCCCCCTGGATCGCGCATATCGGCTTGCCCTTGAGGTCGCTCCAATTCTTCAATCCCGAATTCTTTTTCGCGAACACGTTCGCCGCTCCGGCGTAATAGAAGGGCTCGGGAATGCTGATGACCTCCGCGCGATCGGGCTTGTAGGCCATGGTCGCGATCATCAAGTCGATGCGGCCCTGCTTCAGGAACTCCATCCGGTTCGCCGCGATGACGGGCACCAGCTCGACCGGCACGCCGAGGCGCTTGCCGACATCGTTCGCAAGATCGATTTCCAGGCCGACGATCTTGCCCGAAGGATCGGTGTACCCGAACGGCTTATAGTCGGCCTTGACGCCGACAACGAGCTTGCCCTTTTGCTTGACGCTCGCGAGCGTGTCCGATGATTGCGCTTCTGCGCCGGCCACGCCAAGCGCGAAGGCCCCGACGGCAAGCAGGCAACGTGTCCATGTTCCGATGTGCATTCGGTTCTCCTCCGGTGAACAGCCGAGGCGGGAATGGCCCGCGGCTCGATAGGCCGCTAGAATAAGCGATTCCTCGCGCGAACGACAGCGCGTGGACCCGACGATCCGCGTTGAAATACTCGATCTTCTCGCTCGCGCGCAACGCACTCTCCTGGCACGAGCACTGGCCGCTCGCCTGGCGCAGCCCTGCGCCCAAGCCGCGCTACGACGCGATTATCATCGACGGTGGCGGCCATGGCCTCGCGACCGCGTACTACCTCGCCAAGGAGCATGGCCTCGGCAACATCGCGGTGCTCGAGAAAGGTTGGCTGGGCGGCGGCAATACCGGTCGCAATACGACGATCGTCCGCTCGAACTACCACCTCGACCCCAACGCGCACTTCTACGAATTCTCGCTCAAGCTCTGGGAAGGCCTGTCGCAGGAGCTCAACTTCAATGTGATGTACAGCGCGCGTGGCGTGCTGAACCTG
>DATNNK010000506.1:0-10043 GCA_035601875.1 Casimicrobiaceae bacterium
ATGGGCGGGGGCACAGGGACCGGGGCCGCGCCGATCGTCGCGCAGGTGGCGAAGGACCGCGGCATTCTGACCGTCGCGGTCGTAACGCGGCCGTTCCGGTTCGAAGGCAAGCGGCAGAGAGTGGCCGACGCTGGCATCGAAGAGCTGAAGAAATGCGTGGATTCACTGATCGTCATTCCCAACGACAAGCTGATGCAGGTGCTGGGAGAGGATATCTCGGTCCTGGATGCCTATGCCGCGGCGAACGACGTTCTGCGCAGTGCCGTTTCAGGCATCGCCGAGGTCATCAACAACGCGGGATTGGTGAACGTCGACTTTGCCGACGTGCGCACGGTGATGTCGGAGGTGGGCATGGCGATGATGGGCTCGGCGACGGCGGCGGGCGCGGACAGAGCCCGGCTTGCGGCCGAGCGTGCGGTCGCCAGTCCTCTGCTGGAGGAGGTCAATCTCTCCGGGGCGCGCGGCGTGCTGGTCAATATCACCGCGTCTTCGGGACTGAAGATGAAGGAATATCATCAGGTGATGGAGACGATCAAGGAATTTACGGCTGACGAGGCTCTGGTCATCGTTGGAACGGTTATCGACGATTCGATCGGCGACGAATTGCGCGTGACCATGATCGCGACCGGCTTGGGCGGAGCCATTGTCAAGGCGCGGCAGCCGAGACTCGAAGTTGTCGAGCAGGTGATCGAGCGCACCGGCACCGACGGGGTCGGCATGCGCGTGGGAACCATCGACTATGACAGTCTGGACAAAACCCCGGCGGTAGTGCGGCGCGGCCGCGCGGCGACGCCGGCAAGCGGAGCATCGGCGTTCGACCCTGCCGATATACCGGCATTCCTGCGCAAGCAGGCGGACTGAATGGCTTGGGTCAAAGCGCCGTCGAATGGTTTTTTGTATCGAAATGCGTTCGTCCGGCGCGGCCGCTGAGCCGATGTGGTAACATGACGTAAACCATTGAACCGTCGCGCTTTCGGGGATTTTTCCGATCGCGCCGAGGACCTTATCTTCGATGCTCAGACAGCGCACGCTCAAGAACAAAATCAAGTCGACCGGTGTCGGTTTGCACACCGGCGTGCGCGTCGAGTTGATGCTGCGCCCGGCGCCTCCCGATAGCGGCGTTGTTTTCCACCGCACCGATCTGCCCAAGCCGGTGACGATAAGCGCCGACGCCCGCAATGTCGGCGACACGCGGCTGTCGTCGTCGCTGGAAAAGGACGGAGCGCGGATCTCGACCGTGGAACATCTGATGTCGGCGCTTGCCGGATTGGGCATCGACAACCTGCATGTCGACATTGCGGGTCCCGAGATCCCGATCATGGATGGGAGTGCCGGGCCATTCGTGTTTCTGCTGCAGTCGGCCGGCATCGTCGAGCAGTCCGCACCCAAGCGCTATTTGCGAATCAAGTCGGCCGTCGAGGCGCGGCAAGACGACAAGTGGGCGCGCTTCGAGCCGCATCACGGCTTCATGCTCGATTTCACAATCGATTTCCCGCACCCGGTGTTCGGATCGGAAAACCGCCACGTAGCGATCGATTTCGCCGAGCATTCCTACGTCAAGGAAGTCAGCCGCGCGCGAACCTTTGGCTTCATGCAGGATGTTGAGGCATTGCGCGCCGCGGGACTTATCCTGGGCGGCAACCTGCAGAATGCGATCGTGCTCGATGAAACGCGGATCCTCAACAGCGAGGGCTTGCGTTACGACAACGAATTCGCCAAGCACAAGGTGCTGGATGCGATCGGTGACCTGTACCTGCTTGGACACCCGATGATCGGCAAATATACCGCCTACAAATCCGGTCACGGGCTGAACAACGCCTTGTCGCGCGCCTTGCTGTCGCGACCCGATGCCTGGGAGCTGGTCACCTTCGATGCGCCCGCGGACGTGCCGAGCGCATTCCAGTCGTGGCAGGTGCAGGGAGCCTGACGGGGCGCGGGAGCCCCGGGATGCGGTAGAGAGGGTTCTCGCTGCTTCTTGTTCGATTGCTGCTTTTCCTGGCGCTGGCAACCATCGCCGGTGCGCTGGCGTTCTATGTCTTCAAACGCGACCGGCGCTATTTGCGCTTTATTGCGCAAGTCGTCAAATACACTATCTTTCTAATGCTCGCGGTCCTCGTCTTTTACGCCTTCGAGCGACTCGTTGCGACCGTCTGAATCCGAGCGCGCTCGCATCGTCGCAAGCCGTCGCAGCGCTTGTGCAAGCGGTGACTCGCCGAGCTCCGCGGCAAGCGCCAATAGCATGGCTGCGGACGCGTTATCTAATTGTTTCTTAGGCGACTTTGGTACCGATTCGCGAGCCAGGCGGGCTTGCACGCGAACTCGTATTCCAGTAAATTCCCATCCCTCACGCGCTAGCGCGCTTCGCAGTTCCGGAGCATGCTGGCGCAGCATGGCTGCAGCCGCGCCGCTTGCAGCACCCAGTTCGAGCTCCGCCGACCTCGCGTCAATCACGGCGACGTATTTAGCCAGCGCGGGAGGCAGAGCGCGATGGACGCGATCCTGCAGCGCGGCTTCACGCCGGTGGCGCTGCAACAGATCGTCGAGTGTGGGTTCGCCTTTGAGGACCTGATGGAGTCGGCGCATGGGACGGTATCCGCAAAGCGTTCCGCCGGGGTCCGGGATCGAACACACGGGAGAAATGTGATTTGAACATAATCTTCGTCTCCGGTGCCACCGCTCGCGCGCGCACTCTTACCCTCGACTGGCGACACCTGGCGGGTGGAAGCTTCGCCGTCCTGGCGCTGTTCTTGGCGTTTACGCTCATATTCAATTACGTGACGCTGCGCTACGCAGCGTCGATCAATCATCCGCTGTTGCAGGCCATCATGCTCGCCGATCAGCGGCAGGAAGCGCAGAAGACCGAGGAGGCGGTACAGGGTCACTTGAGCGCGATGGCGATGAAGCTCGGCGACCTGCAGGCGCAGATGCTGCGCCTGGACAGCCTTGGCGAACGTCTTGCCAGGCTCGCCGGATTGAAGCCGCAGGAATTGCCAGCGCTGGACGCGAGCTCGGTACCCGGACGCGGCGGCCCGGTGCCCACGCTGCGCCGCGATTTTACGGTGGACGAGTTCACCACCATGCTAGGCCGCTTGTCGCGTCAGGTCGACGAACGTTCCGATCAACTCGGCGTGCTCGAGGCACTGGTGGTGACCGACTCGGCAAACAAGAAATTCCTGCCGACGCTGTCGCCGATCGAAGATGGCTGGTTTTCGTCCAACTTCGGCTGGCGCGTCGATCCGTTCAATGGACAGAAAAGTTTTCATGAGGGGATCGACTTTCCGGCCGAGTCCGGTACCACGATCGACGCCGCCGCGAGCGGCAAGGTCATCTTCGCGGACGTCCATCCTGCCTATGGTAAAATGCTCGAAATCGATCACGGCAATGGGCTCGTCAGTCGCTACGCGCATTGCTCGACGCTGCTGGTTAGGGAGGGCGATCTCGTGATTCGCGGCCAGCGCGTAGCGACCGTAGGATCGACCGGCCGATCGACTGGCCCGCATCTGCACTTCGAGGTGCGTTTGAACGGTGTCCCGCAGAATCCGGCGCGTTTCCTGCAACCCACGGGCTAGGGCGAGTCGCGAGTCGGCTGGGCCGGCACGTTTCCGGCCAAGGGGAGCCGATTAGACAGGCAGGGGTGAGGTGGTCCTCACCCCTTGTTTTTTTGCGCGGCGGCTTGAGATACCGACTTTATGATCCCCAATATTCTTACCAAGATCTTCGGCAGCCGGAACGAGCGGCTTCTGAAGCAATACGCGCAGGTCGTCACAGAGATCAACGCGCTGGAGCGCGCGATTGCCGCGCTGTCGGACGACGAGCTGAAGGCGAAGACGCCGGCGCTCAAGGAGCGCGTCGCTAAGGGCGAGACACTCGACGCGGTCATGCCCGAGGCGTTCGCCGTGGTGCGCGAAGCGAGCAAGCGCACCTTGCAGATGCGCCATTTCGACATGCAGCTGATCGGCGGCATGGGTCTGCACTACGGGAAGATCGCCGAAATGCGCACCGGCGAAGGCAAGACGCTGGTCGCCACACTGCCCGCGTACCTGAATGCGTTGACCGGCCGCGGTGTACACATCGTCACCGTCAACGATTACCTTGCCCAGCGCGATGCCGACTGGATGGGCCGGATCTACCGCTTCCTGGGCTTGACCGTCGGCGTCAATATGTCGCAGATGAGCCACGACCTCAAGCAGGCGGCCTATGCGGCGGACATCACCTACGGCACCAACAACGAATTCGGCTTCGACTACCTGCGCGACAACATGGTCTTCCATGCGTCGGAAAAAGTGCAGCGCGGCCTCGTCTATGCCATCGTCGACGAAGTCGATTCCATCCTGATCGATGAAGCGCGCACGCCGTTGATCATCTCCGGCCAGGCCGACGACAACGTAGATCTCTATTACCGGTTGAACGAGCTCGCGCCCAAGCTCACACGGCAGACGGAAGAGCAGGGGAAGGGCGACTATTGGGTCGATGAGAAAGCGCATCAGGTACTGTTGTCGGAGGAAGGTCACGAGCACGCCGAAGCAATTCTCTACCAAGCCGGGCTGCTGCAGCCCGGAAGCAGCCTGTACGACGCGCACAACATTTCGCTCGTGCACCATCTGTATGCGGCGCTTCGCGCGCATGCGCTTTTTCACCGCGATCAGCACTATGTAGTTCAGGACGGCGAAGTCGTCATCGTCGACGAATTCACCGGACGGCTCATGGCCGGGCGCCGCTGGTCCGACGGGCTTCATCAAGCCGTCGAAGCCAAGGAAGGGGTGGCCATCCAGCGCGAGAATCAGACGCTGGCGTCGATCACGTTTCAGAATTATTTCCGCATGTACTCCAAACTCGCCGGCATGACCGGCACGGCGGATACCGAGGCCTTCGAGTTTCAGCAGATCTACCATCTGGAGACGATGGTGATCCCAACCAATCTGCCGATGATCCGAAAGGACGAGAACGACCTCGTTTTCCGGACCTTCCAGGAAAAGGCCGACGCGATCGTCGGCGATATCAAGGATTGCTATCGGCGCGGCCAGCCGGTGCTGGTCGGAACCACATCGATCGAGAATTCCGAATTGCTCGCGGCTATCCTCGACAAGGAGAAGCTTCCCCACCAGGTCCTCAACGCCAAGCAGCACGCCCGCGAGGCGGAGATCGTCGCCCAGGCCGGGCGGCCGAAGATGGTCACCATCGCGACCAACATGGCCGGCCGCGGCACCGATATCGTGTTGGGCGGCGCGGTCGAGCCGCAGATCCTGGTGATCCGGGAAGACGAGACGCTGGCGCAAACCGAGCGCGATCTGCGCATTGGCAAGATGCGCGGCGACTGGCAGCTCCTTCACGACCAGGTCATCGCCGCCGGCGGATTGCACATCGTCGGCACCGAGCGCCATGAATCGCGGCGCATCGACAACCAGCTGCGCGGCCGTTCGGGACGCCAAGGCGACCCCGGGTCGTCGCGCTTCTATCTGTCGCTCGAGGATCCGCTGCTGCGCATTTTCGGCGGCGAGCGTCTTTCGGGAATCATGCAGCGCCTTAAAATGCCCGAAGGCGAGCCGATCGAGCACACCATCGTCAACCGTTCGATCGCCAAGGCCCAGACTCGCGTCGAGTCGCGCAACTTCGACATCCGCAAGCAGCTGCTGGAATACGACGACGTCGCCAACGATCAGCGGCGCGTGATCTATCAGCAGCGCAACGAATTGCTGGAGACCGAGGACGTCTCGGAAACCATACGCAACATGATCGAGGGCCAGATCGAGGACACGTTGCGTTTGTCGATCCCCCCCGAGACGGTCGAGGAGCAGTGGGAAATTCCCGGCTTGGTGTCGACGCTCGCCGCCGACTATCAGCTCGAGGTGCCCATCGCCGAGTGGCTCAAGGCCGAGCCCGAGCTGTCGGATGAAGACGTGCGCAAACGCGTGCGTGAAGTTGCCAAAAAACAATACGAAGAGAAGCTCGAGCTGGTCGGCCCCGAGATGTTCCATAAGTTCGAACGCAACCTGATGTTGCAAACGGTCGACCAGCACTGGCGTGAGCACCTCGCTGCGCTCGATCACCTTCGCCAGGGCATACACCTTCGCGGCTATGCGCAAAAGAACCCGAAACAGGAATACAAACGGGAAGCGTTCGAGCTCTTCTCCGACATGCTCGACCGCATCAAGCAGGACGTCGTCAAGATCGTGCTCACGGTGCGGGTCCAAACCCCGGAGGATGTCCAGGTTGTCGAGGAGCCGGCCCCGGTGTCGAATGTGCGCTACCAGCACGCCGATTATGAGCAGGCGCTGGCCGCGGCTCCCGACGATCCGCCACCGGCGACGGCACCGCCACCGTTTACCCGCGCCGGGCAGAAGGTCGGCCGCAACGACATGTGTCCGTGCGGATCGGGGAAGAAGTACAAGCACTGTCACGGCCGCCTGGCTTGATCTCGAAAGCCGCGGCGCCTCGCGCAGGCTTCGCTATTTGTTTGGTCGACGGCGCATCGGTGCCTCGCCTTCGTTCGGCGTCGCGGCGGTCTCGACGATCATGACTCTGCGGTAGAATTCGCGCAGGTCGAACGCCTGTCGCCGAACCGATGCCGGTCAACTACACTCCGCCGACGCCAGAGCAACTGCTTCCGGTGCGCGGCATCACCCTCGGCACCGCCGCGGCGGGCATCAAGCGCTGGACGCGCGATGACGTCCTGCTGGTCAAGCTCTCGCCCGGCAGTCATGCATCGGGCGTGTTCACCCAAAACCGCTTCTGCGCGGCACCCGTTACCGTCTGCCGCGAGCATCTGGCGCAAGGCACGCAGACGCGCGCGCTGCTGATCAACGCCGGCAATGCCAACGCCGGCACCGGCGACGCAGGGCTCGCGGCCGCGCGGCTCACCTGCGCGGCCGTCGCGAAGCAGGTGGCTTGTGCGCTGGAGGAAGTGCTGCCGTTCTCGACCGGCGTGATCATGGAGCCGCTGCCGGTCGACAGAATCGTCGACGCCTTGCCGCGCTGCGCTGCCGCGTTGACGCCCGGCGGATGGTACGCGGCGGTGCGCGCGATCATGACCACCGATACCGTACCAAAGGGCACGTCGCGGCGCATCGACGTCGAGGGGACGGCGGTGACAATCACCGGCATCGCCAAAGGCTCCGGCATGATCGCCCCGAACATGGCGACCATGCTCGCATTTGTTGCGACCGATGCTCCGATTGCGCCCGCTTTGCTTCGCGACCTGGCGGCGGAGATTGCCGATGTCTCATTCAATCGCGCTACGATCGACGGCGACACCTCGACCAACGACAGCTTCGTGCTGATGGCTTCCGCGCAGGCTCCGTTGCGCCCGATCGAGCGCTCGGACGACCCGCGGCTCTCGACGGTGCGCGCCGCGCTGCAGGAAGTGGCGGTAGAGCTTTCGCAGGCGATCGTGCGCGATGGAGAGGGTGCGACCAAATTCATCACCATTACCGTTGAAGGCGGGCGCGACAGCTCCGAATGCGATCGGGTGGCCCGCGCCATCGCTCGTTCGCCGTTGGTCAAGACCGCGTTCTTCGCATCCGATCCAAACTTGGGTCGCATTGTCTGCGCTATCGGTAACGCCGACATTGCCGATCTCGAGCCGCGGGGCGTGTCGTTCTGGCTCGATGAAGTTCTCGTGGTTGCCGACGGCGGCCGCGCGGCATCGTATCGCGAGCGGGACGGCCAGCGGGTCATGACCAAGCCCGAAATCAGCGTCCGGGTTTCATTGACCCGCGGCGAGGCGACAGCGACGGTTTGGACGTGCGATTTTTCGCATGGATACGTGAGCATCAACGCGGACTATCGAAGTTGATGCTGCCGCCTCTCTCCGCCGGCGATTCGTTGCAAGCGCTTCTGGCGCGCGCCGAGGCGGTGCTCACACGGCTCGAATCGCTGCTGCCGGCGCCCCTGCCGGAGCCGAACTGGAAAGCGCGCGCGTTTCGCTGGCGCAAGCGGGGCGAGCGCGGCTACCTGCATGCGGTGATGCACCCGCACGTGATTCGCCTCGACGATCTGGTCGCGATCGACGAGCAAAAGCGCGTGATCGATGCCAACACGCGTCAGTTTCTCGCCGGCCTTCCCGCCAACAACGTGCTGCTCACGGGCTCCCGCGGCACCGGCAAGTCCTCGCTCGTCAAGGCGATGCTGGCGAAGTACGGCAACAAGGGTCTGCGCCTGATCGAGGTCGACAAGGGTGATCTGATCGACCTGCCGGATATCGTCGACCTGATCGAAGACCGCGCCGAGCGATTCGTCGTGTTCTGTGACGACCTGTCGTTCGATGCCAATGAGCCGGGCTACAAAGCACTCAAGGTGATGCTCGACGGCACGATCGCCGTCGCGTCGTCGAACGTGCTCATCTACGCGACATCCAACCGCAGGCATTTGCTCCCGGAGTATTTCAGCGAGAACCTGGAAACGCGACACGTCGGCGAAGAAGTGCATCCGGGCGAGTCGGTCGAAGAGAAGATTTCATTCTCCGAGCGTTTCGGGCTGTGGGTATCGTTCTATCCATTCAGCCAGGACGACTATCTTGCTGCGGTCGACGGTTGGCTCGAGTACCACGGGGTTTCGATTCCACGCCAATCCAAAGCCATTGACACGCTGCATCGCGACGCGATCCAGTTCGCCCTGCAGCGCGGATCGCGCAGCGGTCGCGTCGCCTGGCAGTTCGCGCGCGATCGCGCGGGCGCACGGGGTCTTCGGGCCGGCAAGGGCGTTGCGCGAGTGAGCAGGGCGCGTCTCCAGCGCAGGTGAGTGACCGCCTTGAAGCTTCCGTCTTGCGCGTCGCGGCGGCGGTCCTCGTTCGCGACGACGGCAGAGTGCTGCTCGCGCAGCGCCTGCCTGGGACACCCTACCCCGGCTACTGGGAGTTTCCGGGCGGGAAACTCGAAGCCGGCGAATCGGCCCACGATGCGCTGGTACGCGAGCTCGACGAAGAGCTGGGGATCAGCGTCACTCGTGCCGTGCCATGGCTGGTGCAGCGCTATAGCTATCCGCATGCGCACGTAGAGCTCAATTTTTTTCGCGTCTTCGGCTGGAGCGGAGAGCCGCGAGGCCGCGATGGGCAGACACTCGCCTGGCAAACGCCGGGGGCGTTCGAGGTCGCGCCGCTCTTGCCTGCCAACGCGGTCGTCTTGCGCTCGCTGGAGCTGCCGCCGGTCTATGCGATCTCCATGGCCGAGGACCTCGGCGTCGGAACGTTTCTCGAGCGCGCCAGGAGTGCGATCGACGGCGGTATCAGGCTCATCGAGTTGCGCGAAAAATCGTTCACCGAGGAGGAGCTCGTTCGATTCGCCGAGAAGCTCCTCGCCTTGGGGAAATCGCGCGGCGCGCGAATTCTCCTCAACGGCGACGCCGATGTCGCGCGTCGACTCGGTTGCGCGGGGGTTCACTGGACCTCGGCTCGTCTGATGGCCGCGCAACGAAGGCCGACGGAGATGCTTTGCGCAGCCTCGTGTCACGACGAGGCCGAGCTCGCGCGTGCGGTAGAGCTCGCTGTCGATTTCGTGGTGCTGGGCCCGGTGTTGCCGACGCCCTCGCATGCGACGGCTCGACCACTCGGCTGGACGCGCTTCGAGCAGCTCTCGCGAGGGATGCCGCTGCCCGTCTACGCGCTCGGCGGCCTCAAACGCGCCGATCTCGAACAGGCCATGCGGCACGGTGCGCACGGTGTCGCGCTTCGGCGCGGCGCTTGGAACACAGCTCAGGAAGTGCCGGCTCCGGGCTCCGAATCGTCAGGCTCCGTTGGATCCTCGGCCACCGGCACGCGATAGGACTCGGACGCCCAGGCTCCCAGATCGATCAGCTTGCAGCGTTCGGAACAGAACGGCCGGAAGCGGTTCTCGGCGGTCCAGTCGACCGCTTTCCCGCATTGCGGGCAAGGGACGCTGTTTCGTCGAGCTGTCATGGCTCGATGCCCGTCGCCGATGGCATGGTGAGGATTACTTCGGGCCGTCCAGCGCCAGATCGAGTACTCGCGCGACGTGCATCGCGTCGCGTCCGGTCCCGTCGGCAATCTGATGGCGACAGCTGAATCCATCGGCGACGATCAGCGTTTCGGG
>DATNNK010000507.1:0-3911 GCA_035601875.1 Casimicrobiaceae bacterium
GGTGCGGGCTTATCGCACGCAGCTAGAACTGCAACGACCGCGACAGCGGCGAAAACGGATTTGTTCATTGTGATTCCCCTTACTCGAGTTGGATCGGCACGTTGCTTGAGAAATCGGCTGGGCGCCTGTGCTGAACCACGGATACGCGCGAAAATAGCACCACCGATGCTCTAAATTTTAGCATAAAGGTAGCGGTATTCAACGGGTCGGAAACCATTTCGGGACCACTGCCGCGCCTATGGCGGCCCCTCGAACGGTCAATGTCGGACGCAAGCCTACAGGCCCAACACGGTTGCGTTGACGCCGGACTCGCCGGTCGCCCAGATTTCGGCGAATCGCGCCACCAACGGCTGCGTTTGCTCCGGTTGAAGGATGCCGAGCGCGGCGCGAGGCTGCTCGAAATGGAACCGGTGCAGATAATGCTGGCCGTCGACGATCAGCAGAGGGTCGGTCGCGACCTTGCCCTCGGCGCCGGTCCGGAGAATCGCCATCGCATAGCCGTAGACGCCCAACAACTTGAGCATGCGGGGGCACGCGGTTTCGAGATAGCGCGTGTCGTGCACGATGATGTCGAGGCGGCGACCGCGCACGCCGCGCAGAAAAGCAGCGAGACGCTCGGTGCGCTCCGGGCCATTCCAACCCGTCTGCGACAAATCCTGATCAAATACCTGGATGTGGTGCCGCGCGAGGGCGATCAGCTGGTCGATGGCCGCAGTCTGCTCGGCAATCGTTGAGAGCTCCGCAACACGCGGCTCGGGAGATTCAGCCGAGGTGGAGGAATCCATCACGGTACCATTGATGTAACAGTGTCACGAGGGCGGCGCGAGTCGAGCCAGCGAAGCTTGGAGCGCTCAAGTGGCGGGCGTTCGCGAGACGCTTGATTACGGTGCCATCTTGGCCGGCGGACTCGAGCGCCACACCGTTGAGAAATACATTGCTACTATCGTATAGCAACAATGCGCGCCGGTCCAAGCTTACGCCTCGCCGCACCGCCGCCGAGCGAAACGCCGCCAGGCCGAGCGGACGCGATGGCGGCTCGAAAAATACGCCCGCTTTTGGTTCCGACAGGTAGCAGCCAAGAAAACGCCTGACCATGGCGTCGCTCCAGCGAACGCCGGCAAGCATCGCGGCACATCGCTTCTGCATGCGCGGGTCGATGCGCGCGGGTTCCGTTGCGGGCGCGAGCGAGGGATCCGCATAACGGCCCTCGAGCGCGATCGAGTCGTGCATCCAATCGAGAAATGCGGTTCCGAGCTCTTGCGCGGACGGTGCGCGGAATCCAATCGAATACGTCGTGCATACGTCCACCGCGACCCCATCGTGGCCGCATGCCGGCGGCAGGTAGAGCATGTCGCCTGCGTTGAGCGTGTATTCCGCCTCGGGTCGAAAGCGGGTCAGGATCTTGACTGGCAGTGTAGGGTCGAGTGCCTGATCGCGTTGCCGGCTCCTATTGCAACTCACTTGCCAGCGGCGGCGGCCTTTGCCCTGCAGCAGGAAAACGTCGTAGGAGTCGACATGCGGGCCGACACCGCCGCCGGGGACCGCGTAACTCACCATCACGTCATCGAGGCGTGCGTACGGGATGAACGCGAAGCGACGCAACAAGGCGTCGGCCGCGGCAACGTGGAGATTGAGTCCCTGAACCAGCAAGGTCCAATCGCGCGCCGGAAGGCTCTTCAAATCCGCGGCGCGGAACGGTCCTTGGGCCAGCGTCCACCGCCCGCGCGCATGACTGACCAGCCGCGACTCGACATCATCGCGGCCGGCAAGCGCGAAGAGCTCGGCTCGGCTCAGCAAGCCTTGAAAGCCGCCCACGGCCTGCCGCACCAGCAACGGCTTTTTTTGCCAGTACTTGCGCAGAAATACCGAGGCGCTCAGTCCGCCGAGAAGCCCGTTGATCGCGACGTCGGCCATCGCTCGATTATAGCGGCGAGTCACAAATGCCAACTGAGCTGACGACCGAGCTTACAACTCAGATGCCAACTGAGTTGACGACTGAGTTGACATCTGAGGCCGTCGAAGCGCCGCCGCAGTGTTGTAAAATGCGGCCCTGCGGATCCTTGGTCGCGGTCGTTACGGCCGCGGCATCTTTTCACCTGACGACTTCGAGGCGGCGGCTTGAATATCTTCTCCAACACGGTCGTTACCTTGTCATACAAGCTTTTTTCCACCGACGGCAAGCTGATCGAGGAATCCGCGGAGCCGATTACCTATCTTCACGGCGGGCATCACGGCATCTTTCCCAAGATCGAGGCGGCTTTGGCGCAGAAAAAAGTCGGCGAGAGCTGCTCGGTGCTCTTGGAGCCGGAGGATGCGTTCGGCGAATACGACGCTGATCTGGTGCGAGTCGAGCCGCAGGATCGGTTCCCGCCCGAGATCAAGATCGGGATGCAGTTCGAAGGTTATGCGGGTTCGAGCGAAGGCAAGAATGGCGGCGACGAGGAAGGGCAAGTGTTCACGGTGACCGATATCGCCGACGGCAAGGTGATCGTCGACGGCAATCATCCACTGGCCGGACAACGATTGCGCTTCGATTGCACGGTGCTGGACATTCGTCCGGCGACCTCGGAGGAAATGGCGCACGGGCACGTGCACGGCCCGGACGGGCACCACCACTGATTTTCAAAAGATCGCGGTCGCCGGGACTCTGATGCAGGGCTCGTTGCCTCTCAATCGCCGGCAAGTCGTTTTAACTCGTACAGCGCTGCCTGCGCGTCGCGCGGCGACAGAGCGTCGGGGTCGAGTGCGGCGAGGCGATCGAGCACCGGCGATTCGGGCCGCAGTGGCGCTGCCTCGGGCGGGCTGGCTGAAAAGAGATCGCCGTGGTCATCGCGGCGCGCGCTGAAATGGTCGAGCCGCGACAGATATGCGCGTGCCTGCCGCACGGCTTCCGACGGCACGCCAGCAAGCTTCGCCACTTGCAGGCCGTAACTCTGGTTTGCCGGCCCGTCTTCGACCGCGTGCAGGAAGACGATACGATCCTTGTGCAGGACGGCGTCGAAATGGACGTTGGCGCAGCCCTCGAGCTCGGCCGGCAGCGCCGTGAGCTCGAAGTAGTGCGTGGCGAACAGGGTCAGGCTGCGGTTGTTGCGGACGAGCTCGCGCGCGATCGCCCACGCCAGCGCCAGTCCGTCGAAGGTCGACGTGCCGCGTCCGATTTCGTCGATCAGCACCAGGCTCGATGGCGTCGCGCGATTCAGGATGTAGGCCGCTTCCGTCATCTCGACCATGAAGGTCGAGCGGCCGCCTGCGAGGTCGTCGGCTGCGCCGATGCGGGTGTAGATCGCGTCCATCGGGCCAATAACGACATCGGCCGCGGGCACAAACAGGCCGCAGTGCGCCAGCAGCGCGATCACCGCGGTCTGGCGCATGTAGGTCGATTTACCGCCCATGTTCGGTCCGGTGACGATCAACAGCCGGCGCTCCGGGCTCAACGAGACATCGTTGGGAATGAAATGCTCTACCTGCGCCGCGACGACAGGATGCTGGCCGCCGCGTATGGAGATGCCCGGCGTGTCACCGAATAGCGGCTGCGTCCAGCGCAAACTCGCGGCTTGGACCGCATGCGTCGCCAGAACGTCGAGCGATCCAAGGGCGTGCGCGGCGCGTTGCAGGGCCGGGACTGCCGGCGCAAGGTCGGTCAGCAGCGCGTCGAAGAGCAACCGCTCGCGCGCCAGTGCGCGCTCCTGCGCGGAGAGCGCTTTGTCCTCGAATGCCTTCAGCTCCGGAGTGATATAGCGCTCGGCGTTCTTCAATGTCTGCCGGCGGCGAAAATCCGCGGGAATTCTGGCGACGTGTGCATTCGTCACCTCGATATAGAAGCCGTGGAGGCGGTTGTATTCGACCTTCAGCGTCGAGATCCCCGTCCGTTCCCGCTCGCGCGCTTCCAATTCGACCAGATAGGCGCCGCA
>DATNNK010000508.1:0-3397 GCA_035601875.1 Casimicrobiaceae bacterium
CAAGCAGCGTGCTCGATCCCGCCACCGCCTGCAGGATGCGATCCGCGTGAACGGTGCCGCGCGTGGTTTCCACGCCGACCGCGCGGGAGCCTTGTTTTAGGATCCCGGTGACTTTCGTGTTGGTGTGGATTGCGACGCCCATGCGGGCGGCGGCCGCGGCGTAACCCCAAGCCACCGCGTCGTGCCGCACGATCGCGCCGGGCGGATGATACAGCGCGCCAAGAATGGGATAACGCGCCTCACCGGAGAGATTGAGCGCGGGGCAAATGCGGCGGATATCGTCGGGTCCGATCAGCTCGGAATCGACGCCGAGATGCTTGTTCACCTCCGCGCGCCAGCGGGACGTGCGTAGCGCCGCATCGGTATGCGCGAGCGTCAGATGCCCGCGCTCCGAATACATGATGTTGAAATCGAGCTCCTGGCTGAGGCCCTGGAACAATGCCACGGACTCCGCGTAGAACGCGACGCCCTCGGGCGTGAGGTAGTTGGAGCGGACGATCGCCGTGTTGCGTGCGGTGTTGCCGCCGGCGAGATAGCCTTTCTCGATCACCGCAACGTCGCGGATGCCGTGATCCTTGGCGAGGTAATAGGCTGCCGCCAGCCCGTGCCCGCCGCCGCCGATGATGACGACATCGTAGCGCGGCGCCAGTGGCTTGGGTCGCGGCAACAGACGGGAGGGTGGCCTGGCACGCAGTCCTTCGATCAACAGGTTCAGCGGCACGATTGGCCCCGTTTTCCGTCTTGGCCGCACTTATATACACGGTGCATAATAGAGTGGAACACTGCGGCCTGGGCCCACAGCGGTTCTCCCCGGCCTTCCGCGCTCGGTCGTCGAGCGGGCGCAACGCCTTGATGTGCCGACGGCTGCCGGGCGCCTCCGAGGGGTGCACGAACGTCGATGCAGTCGCGTTGGGAAATCCGCGGCCAGCAGGCAGACTGAGACGGATCGATTTTCCTAACCGCCGCCGGAATTGAGTCCGTTGACCCGAACCACGCAGCAGCATCATAGAGGCCGGACTATCGAGTTCCTTCGTCAGTGCCCTCGGCCGCTCTACTGTTCTTGCTCCTCGCGGATAAATTGCTCAGGGCTTCGAGCGTTCCTGAGACGGCAGCCGCCAGCCTGTTGCTAACCCAACTTGCGCAGAATCGATAGTCGGCATCAAAGGAATCAATATCTTAGCCGAAAAGTTGGCACTACATTTCTGGTTGGGTTGGGGCGACGGTCAGGCGCTGAGGGGGAGGCGATTGAGCTCGTTCAGTCTCATGCGTTTAGGCAGGACGATACCGAGACGATCAAGGAGGGCGGCCTGGGCGGCATCCGGCTGAGTGATGCAGCGCAGGCGGATCTCACCCTGTGTGGCGGTGGGCAAGACGACGTCGTGGGATTGAATGCGCGCGAGCTCTTCGAGCACGGTGCGCGGGGAATTGCCGAGGCCTGAGCGTTGCTGCCACATCTCGAGACTTTTCCAGAGCACGAAGGCGAGAAAGCAGACCAGGATATGGGCTTGGACGCGATCGGCGCGCTGATGCCAGATGGGTCGCACCTGCAACTGGTCTTTCTGGATGCGAAAGGCGGCTTCGGCCTGGGTGAGTTGGATATAGGCTTTCCAGAGCTGCTCATCGCTCCAATCGGCAATATTGGAACGCAGCAGATAGGCGCCCTCTGAGAGCGCCGCCCAATCATCGAAGGATGTATTGATTTCGACGTGCAGCCGAAACCCCGCCGGGCAGCTGTCGTCTTCCAGACGCACCTCGAAGCGTGCGGCGGCGCGTTGGTTCTGTTGGAGGATCCGGCCGATCTGGCGGTTCACTTGGGCGGGATCGAGGCGCCGCTTCGAGCGGGCGATGCGCTCGGCAAGACGCGTGAGGGCGGTCTCGATCCGCCGGCTGAACTTCTCGTGCATCGCTTGTTCTTTGCTGCGCCGCTCGGCGGAACGACACAGGATCACGGTCTCTCCGGTCTCGGGATGAGAGGTGAGCTTGACCTCGACATCCTCCCGGATCTGACGCCAGCCGGCCGCAGTGGCGAGCGGGGTGGCGAACTTCTTCAACTCCGACTTCGGTGCGCCGATGATGTAGCGGCGCCCAGTCTCGCGCAGCCAGGCCAGGTTCTCGGCGCTCGCCATGCCGCGATCGGCGATCCACACGCGTCCCAGCGCGCCATGGCGGGCTTCCATGGTGGCGACGATCGTCTGCAAGGTTCGCGAGTCGTGGGTGTTGCCGGCGAACACTTCATAACCGAGTGGAAAGCCGTCGAAGGTCACGACCAGGGCGATGCAGACCTGCTTGCAGTCGGGCCGATGATCCCGTGAGTAGCCGCGTTGGGCCAAAGGATTCGCTTCGGCCTTGCCCTCGAAATATGTGCTCGTAACGTCATAGAGCAGAACTTCGTTCTGGATCGCAAACAGCTCCCCGCAGCGCCGGGACAGATGCGCTTCGAGTGCCGACTTGTGCTGCAAAAGCTGATCGAGCGCGCGGTATAATCGGTCCTTGTTGACCTGCGCGTCGTCAAGCTGCATGAGATCGGCGAGCGCGGTGCGCCGGTACCAGTCCTCGGCAATGTGCAGCTCGCTCGATGGCTCGCATAATCGCGCCGTCACCAGCACGGCCGCCATCTTGTCCCATGCAACGCGCTCCTTGCCCGCCGGCAGCAATCGCTCGCACAGCTCCGCCAAGCCCGTCCCACGCCACAACGCCAGCGCCAGATAAATATCGCCGAATTGCCGCGAGCGTTCGACCCGGATACCCTTCAGGCGAACCGGCACCGCCACATCACGGCCGCCATCATCGAACAACTGCGCTTGTTCGGGAACGCCGATCAGATGGCGGGCCAGCGCCTGCGCCTCAAGCCGGCCGTGCTCGTCGAGCTCGCCAAGATGCGCGACCGTTTGCTGAATGACACGACGACCAACACGCACGCTGCGCACCAGACGCCAATAGCGATGAACCTTCCCGGCCTTGCGCAGCGTCGTGTGGCGCAAATACATACGCCGAACCACACCTGACTCGTCGCCAAAAGAAAATACCCAAGGTTGGC
Source organism: Casimicrobiaceae bacterium (assembly GCA_035601875.1). Classification (GTDB taxonomy): domain Bacteria; phylum Pseudomonadota; class Gammaproteobacteria; order Burkholderiales; family Casimicrobiaceae; genus PALSA-1003. The sequence continues at coordinate 3,038 of DATNNK010000508.1, forward strand.
ACTACATGCCCAAATCCACTCGCCCCAGCCCCTCAAGTCCTTGATCCGTCAGAGCCGCCGCGACAAATTGACTCGCCAATCCGACCCCCAACTGCGCAAGTTGGGTTAATGCGCGGCTTTATTGTCGAGCCATGCAGTTCTTCATAAAACGAGCGCGTTTGAGGAAATGAATTCCGAAGTGCATAGTCTTAGCTTCGCGCGCGCATTCAGCCTTCTTCACATCGAGCGCGGTCGGGGCCGCCAAGGCGAGCGTTGAGCCGAGAGCAACCGCGAGCGCAACGGCTGCCATACGCGAAGTAAATCGGGTCATCACGGTGTCCTCTCTAGAGTGGGGCGGCTCCGAGCGCGGCCAGAAGGGGG
>DATNNK010000509.1:0-3641 GCA_035601875.1 Casimicrobiaceae bacterium
GTCGCGGATGACCATCGTGACCGTCGGCTCCGACGACGTGGTCGAGCAGATCACCAAGCAGTTGAACAAGCTGGTCGAAGTCGTCAAGGTGATCGATCTCACCGACGGCAATCACATCGAGCGAGAACTGATGCTGGTCAAGGTGCGTGCCGCAGGCAAGGATCGCGAGGAGATGAAGCGGCTCGCCGACATCTTCCGCGGCCGCATCCTCGACGTCACCGACAAGAGCTACACCATCGAGCTGACCGGCACCGGATCGAAGCTCGATGCATTTCTGCAGGCGATGGAGCCGGGGGTGATTCTGGAGACAGTACGCACCGGCGCCTCGGGCATCGGCCGCGGCGAGCGCATTCTCAGGGTCTGATCCCCTGCGAAGGTAAACAAGGGAGGAAACGAAGATGATGAAGGTCTACTACGACAAGGATGCCGATCTGTCGCTCATCAAGGGCAAGAAGGTGACCATCGTCGGCTACGGCTCGCAGGGTCACGCGCATGCGCAGAACCTCAACGACTCGGGCGTCAAGGTCACCGTCGGCCTGCGCAAGGGAGGGGCCTCATGGGACAAGGCAAAAAAAGCCGGCCTCAAGGTCGCTGAAGTCACCGAAGCGGTCAAGGGCGCCGACTTCGTGATGATGCTGATGCCCGACGAGCATATCGCCGCGGTCTACCGCGACGAGGTCGAGCCCAACATTCGCAAGGGCGCGACGCTCGCCTTCGCACACGGCTTCAATATCCACTACGGCCAGGTTAAACCCCGCGACGACATCGACGTGGTGATGATCGCGCCCAAGGCGCCCGGACACACGGTGCGTTCGACATACGTGCAGGGCGGAGGGACGCCGATGCTGATCGCGATCCATCAGGATGCAAGCCGCAAGGCGCGCGATCTCGCGCTGTCGTACGCCGCCGCGATAGGCGGCGCGCGTGCCGGCGTGATCGAGACATCGTTCAAGGAAGAGACCGAAACCGATCTGTTCGGCGAGCAGGCCGTGTTGTGCGGCGGTTGCGTCGAGCTGGTCAAGGCCGGATTCGAGACACTGGTGGAAGCGGGATACGCGCCGGAGATGGCCTACTTCGAATGCCTGCACGAGCTCAAGCTGATCGTCGACCTGATGTACGAGGGCGGCATCGGCAACATGAATTATTCGATCTCGAACAATGCCGAGTACGGTGAATATGTGACCGGCCCGAAGATCATCACCGGCGACACCAAGCGCGCCATGCGCGAGGCGCTCGACCGTATTCAGAGCGGAGAGTACGCGAAGGATTTCATCATCGAGAACCGCGCCGGCGCACCGACGCTGTTGTCGAAGAGACGCATGACGAGCGAACACCCGATCGAGCAGGTTGGCGCCAAGCTACGGGAAATGATGCCGTGGATAAAAAAGAATAAGCTCGTCGACCAAACGCGAAACTGATCGCTTTGGCCGCTCGCAGCGCGACGCATGCAGACTTTTTTGCGCATCGGCTCCTGTTTCCCGGAGGAAATATGCATACCCCGCATCGCCAGCGTGGCTGGCTCGGGCTCATCGGCTTGCTGCTCGCACTGGTCATCGTCGCGGTCCTCGCACAGAAAGTGCTGAAGACATATGGGCTCCTGTCGGGTGCGGAGCCGGGAGCCAAGTCGGCCAGTGAGCGCGGGCTGCGCGGCCCGGGTGAGGTAAGCCCCGCGCCGTTGGACGCCAGCGGCGTAACACCGGCGCCCGCCGCCGCCATGGAGCGCGCTCGCGGACTGGAAAGCGCGGTCCAGCAGCAGGCGCAGGACTTGAACAAGCGGATGGACGAGACGGCGAAGTAGCGTTCTGATTTCGACCTGTCACGATGAACAGCGGCTATCCGCATCCCATCATTGCGCGCGAAGGCTGGTTGTTCGTCGCGATATCGGCGACGGTGGCCCTGGTGCTGTCGGTCGCCGGTTGGTGGCTTGCGGCGGTGCCTGTATGGCTCATCGTGGTGTTCATCGTCCAGTTCTTCCGCGATCCACCGCGCGTGGTACCGTCGCAGCCGAACGCGGTCTTGTCGCCCGCCGACGGTCGCGTCATGGTGGTGGAAAAGACACGCGACCCTTATCTCGACCGCGAGGCGTTGAAGATAAGTGTGTTCATGAACGTCTTCAACGTGCATTCCAACCGCAGCCCGGTCGACGGCATCGTGCGCAACAAGTGGTATCACGCCGGCAGCTTTCTCAACGCGGCGCTTGCCAAGTCCTCGCTCGAGAACGAACGCAATGCGCTTCATATCGCCAGTGCGAACGGGGCCGACGTGACGTGCGTGCAGATCGCGGGACTCATCGCGCGGCGCATTCTTTGCTATGTCGGGCCGGGCGACACGCTTGCGCGCGGACAGCGTTATGGTTTTATTCGGTTCGGCTCGCGCGTTGATATCTACCTGCCGCCCACCGCGACGCCCAAAGTCGCGATCGGCGACATGGCAAAAGCCACGTCGACGATCATCGCCGAGCTCGCCTAGCGGTCTGCTTTGCGACATTGTGTTGCCGTGTCCGCCCTGCTAGGCTAGTTGCATGGTAGATTTCAAGCAGGAGCGCGCGCTGGCCAAGAACCGGATTCGGCGGCGCGGCATTTACCTGCTGCCGAATCTGTTCACGACCGCGGCGCTGTTCGCCGGGTTTTACGCGATCGTTCAGGCGATGAACGGCCGATTCGATCAGTCCGCTGTCGCGATCTTCGTCGCCATGGTGCTCGACGGTCTCGACGGCCGCGTCGCGCGCCTGACTAAAACGCAGAGCGCCTTCGGTGCCGAGTACGACAGCCTCTCCGACATGGTTTCATTTGGCGCGGCACCGGCGCTCGTTGTCTACGAATGGTCGCTGCGCAGCATGGGCAAGCTGGGCTGGATCGCGGCATTCATTTACGTCGCGGGCGCGGCATTGCGCCTCGCGCGCTTCAACACCATGCTCGAAGTTGCCGACAAACGCTATTTCCAGGGATTGCCGAGCCCTTCCGCGGCCGCGTTGGTCGCCGGTTTCGTCTGGATCATCGACGATTACGCCATCGACCCCGAAACCGTACGGTGGGCTGCCTGGGCGGTCACGCTTTTCGCGGGTCTTACCATGGTCAGCAACCTCAAGTACTACAGCTTCAAGACGATCAACCTTCGCCGGAGCGTTCCGTTCGCGGTCGTGATCCTGATCGTCCTGTTCATCGTGCTGATCAGCTATCAACCTTCAGTGGTGCCGTTTGCCGGCTTCGTGGTGTACGCGATTTCCGGCTTTATCTGGTCGGGGTGGCTGGCGCTGAAGCGACGGCGGGGTTGACGCATCGCCTGCGTGGCGTTCACGGCGACGGAAACCTTAGACTGAGCAGACCCGAACGCGGGGAGGTGTTGCCCTATGACAGGCTTAGCGATGCAGACGGCGAACGAAACGCTCGAGCTTACGGTCTGGCGACGATGGCGCGACGTAGTCTGATCACGAGCGCGATGACCAGCGCCGGGAAGAAAAACAGGTAGGTGAAATAGCCGTAAATGGGGATGCCGAAGAACAGGCCGCTAAGTATCAAATCGCGTCGTGTGGAATCGGAATAGATGTCGGTCGCCCGGTTCATTTTCAGGATCGACAGAAAGATCCACATGATCGGGGCAGTGCTGACGTGGCTCTGGGTTCGAAACGCGTAGATCAAGGC
>DATNNK010000510.1:0-3385 GCA_035601875.1 Casimicrobiaceae bacterium
TCCGCCAGAATGTGCGCGACTTCCAGCAGATGGGAGAGGTAGGGATCGCCCGAGCTGCGGAACTGGTCATGATGGCGCTCGGCGGCAATTTCGTAGGCGCGCCGCACCATCCAGGGATCTTCCGAGGGGCGGTTGACGCGCAGCTTTTCGAGCAATTCTTCGAGGCGGGCGTCGAGCTGGCGCGCGGCACGGTCGCGGTTGAATTGGAGCGGAAGATTGCTCGGGGAAGGCATAATTCAGGCCGACCTCACCGTTCCAGTGTAGCGCATGAGAGGTGACTAATGACTGGTGACTCGTGAAAGAGGTCCGCCGACTCGCTGTTCTTGCCTAGGATATGCTTTCCCATCGAGCGGTAAAAGAGATCCCTTGCTCCCGCTGGGCGCCCGAGAGAGACACCCTTCGTCGGGTGTCCGGTTTAACCATAACACCCCCCCCTCCCTCCCTGTTTTTCCTAAGAGTGCGTTTCAAAACTCCCTCTTTAGGTAGCGCCAGGTGATGAGGGCGCAGCCGAGCGTGAGGAAGGCTTCGTGGACGTCCGCGCGGCGTTCGTAGCGCAGCGCGAGGCGGCGGAAGCGATGCAGCCAGGCCAGGGTGCGTTCGACAACCCAGCGGAAGACGCCGAGGCCGCTGCCATGAGGACTGCCGGGCTTGGCCACCACCGCCACGATGCCTTGCGCGGCTAATCGCGCGTGGCGGGCGCGAGACCAGTAGGCGCGATCGCCTTGCACGGCGCCGGGCTTACGGCGCGGGCGCCCGGGTCGGCCGGCCACGGCGGGCAGCGCCGCGACGAGCGGCTCGAGTTGCAGAATGTCGGGCACGTTGGCGGCGGTCACGGCCCTCGCTGTCGGCGCGATTCGCGCCGGCCGACGCGCGCTAGTCCGGAGCACGTTTGACCTTGCGGCGGATTTCGCCCAAGCCGAAGCGACCGGCGCTCGTCGCGACTTCGTCCAGCAGTTGACACGCGTCGACCTGCTGGTCCTCGAGGATTTCGGCATGAAGAAACTCGGCGCGAGCGCGGCTGAAGATCTGCTCGAGATCTTCGTGCGGCGACATGAAGCGGGCTCGACGCTGATCACCACGAATCGCCCGACGCAGGATTGGGGCGCGTTTCTCGGTGGCGTGCCGGCGGCCACGGCCATTCTCGACCGCTTTCTCGCGCACGCAACCATTGTGCAAATGGCCGGCAAGAGCTATCGCTTGCGGACCCGCGCCACTGCGGAGCCCACGTGACCAGGGCCGTGGACGCTGCCGGCGCCATGGACGCCGAGAACGCGCCCACCGCGCCTTGGAAATCGCTGCGCGATTTCCACAAGCGCCCACCGCCCTCTCTTCTGGTGATGACTTTAAGAACGGACAAAAGACGCCGTGCTTGTGCACGGCTAGGACTTACGCGATACTCACAGCCCGTGCCGCTGGCTGGTTTTCAAACGTTCGGTGACACACTTCGTTCGGGAAGACGACGAATCCATGAAACCACCATCGAACGTCAAGACGCCAGCGCAATACATCGCCTCACTCCCCGCCGATCGTGCGAAGACGCTCGCGACGGTGCGCGCACTCGTGAACAAGCACATTCCGCGCGGCTACGATGAGTGCCTCGTCTGGGGCACGATCGGCTGGACGATCCCCCTGTCTCGATATCCAGACACTTACAACAAGCAGCCGATCTGCTACGTCGCGCTCTCGTCGCAGAAGAACTACTGCTCGCTCTACCTGATGGGCGCGTTTTGGAGTGCGAGTCAGCTCGAGCAGCTGAAGGCGGCGTTCAAGGCGGCGGGGAAGAAGCTCGACATGGGGAAGTGTTGCGTTCATTTCGAGTCGCCGGACGATTTGCCGCTCGAAGCGATTGGCAAGCTGATCTCGGCGATTTCGAGCGAGAAGTGGATCGAGATGTACGAACAATCGCGCTTGATGACCAAGGCGGGGCAGGCGCAGATGGCGAAGCAAGGCGCCCCATCGGCGAGCAAGGTGGCCGCCAAGCGCGTCGACACAAAGCGTCGGCGGTAAACTTTCCCAGCATGACTCGCCGATACCTGGCCACCACGTTTTCCATTGCTGTTGCGGGTGCCCTTGCGATTGCGGCGTGCAGCACGGACGACGGCGGTGGCGCGACGGTCTGCACGGAGGTGACCCTGTATCGCTTTTTGATCATAAGAAGCATTAGCGCTCGTTTCAAAACACTCTCCTAGTTGACTTGAGGTAGTTCCAACAAATCAGCGCGCACCCCAGCGTGAGGAAGGCGTGATGGACGCGGTCGTGGCGTTCATAGCGAACGGCGAGGCGACGAAACCGGTGGAGCCAGGCGAGCGTGCGCTCGACGACCCAGCGGAACACGCCAAGGCCGCTGCCGTGGGACGTGCGGCGACGGCCGAAGATCGCAACAATGCCGTGGGCGGCGAGGCGATCACGATGTGGTTGCGAATCGCAGCCACGGTCGCCCTGCAGGACGTCGGGCCGTCGGCGCGGCCGCCCGCGGCGTCCGCGAACGGCGGGCAAGTCCGCGACCAAGGCGTCGAGGTGGGTGATGTCGTCGACGTTCGCGGCCGTGACATGCGCCACCAGCGGCACCCCGCGCGCATCGGTCACGATGTGGTGTTTGGACCCCGCCTTGCGGCGATCGGTTGGGTTCGGTCCAGTTTTTTTCCCCCGCGCATCGCGCGGACCGACCCGCTGTCCAGCGCTGGTCGAGCCGTCCCCGTCGGCGCAGCTCGGCGAGGAGGGTCTCATGCAAGCGACGCCAGACGCCGGCCCGTTCCCACTCCACCAAGCGTCGCCAGCACGTGCTGCCTGAGCCGCATCCCATTTCACGCGGTAACATCTGCCACGGCAACCCGCCGCGCAGCACAAACAGGATGCCGGTGAGCGCCGCGCGCTCGGAGACCCGCGGCCGTCCGCCGCGGCGCCGCGCACGGCGACGGGGCTTCGGAAGCAACGGCTGGAAACGCGCCCACAGCGCATCGTCCAAGAGAGGCTGTGCCATGCGCGACCGTACCAAGTCGACCGCGCAAGTACAAGAGATCAGTCAGAGGTTTTGAAACGCGCTCTAAGTGTTGATTCTAAAAAGAGTTAACGTTGTTTGTTTTGATAGACTTTTGTAAGAATTGATTCCAAAAAATTTAGAAAGTAAGCGGCAGCGGCCGGACAAAAAACTGGAGGAAAGATCGAAGTCTGCCCCTTTAAGTACTAGAGATGAGGCCGGGCGGATGGGCGTATGATGCTGCCATTATGGGACAAATCGATGAACAGAAGGAACGGCGGCGCCTGGCGGATTTATACGCCAGCTTGGAGGGAGAGGAACTGGAAGAGATTGCCGCAGACGCGGACTCGCTGACCGAGCTGGCAAGAGAGACACTGCATTCGGAACTGCTGAGCAGAGGGATGCAAG
>DATNNK010000511.1:0-2930 GCA_035601875.1 Casimicrobiaceae bacterium
GCCGTTGTGGGATAATTCGCGAGTCCCTTCGCGCCTGCCGCAAGCGCGTCGAGCAGCAGCCGGGGTGTCGCATGGCGCGGCTCCCCGATCGACAGGCTGATGGGCGGCTTCTGCGGATTCGGCACCACGCTCGCGAAAAGCGCTCGCAGACGTTCGAACGGATACGGCTGCAATTGCGCGAGGTGCGGATTCAAAAAAATGTGGCGCGAAAAAACGCGGTGACCAATTGAGCGAAACCGGATTATACGTGACCAGCGCGCGCTCTTCGGCAGTGACGGGCGGGGCATGGAAAATCGCGGTGGTGCTGGCGTGGCTCGTCGCGTTGGGTCTCCTGGCGTTTACCGTCGCGCATTGGGGCTGGAAGTGGTTCGGTCCGGCGCCGGTGACGATTCCGGTCACGATTTCCGACGGCGATGTCGCTCGTCGGGTTGCGGATGCAAAACTGTTCGGGGTAGCGCCTGCGGCGACTTCGGTCGCCGCAGGCGCAAGCTTGGGTGACCTTCGTCTACTCGGGGTTTTCGCGCTTCGCGACGGCAGCGGTTATGCGTTGTTCCGGAATGCTCGCGGCCCGCTGTTGGTGTCCACCGGCCAGGAAATGGGCGCCGGTGTGCGGCTCGATGCGGTACGACCCGACGGTGTCACGCTGATCGACGGTGGAGCTCGCCGGGAAATCATTCTGCGCACGCCGGCGATGGAAACGCGGCCGGCGGTCGCCATCGCGCAAAGCGCCAGGCCCTCGGCGTGCGCAGTGCCGGCGGGATTTGCCGGGCCGATCGTGCGATTGAACGCGGAACTGCTCGGTGGCATGACCGGCACGCCGGATGCATGGAAGGCCTTGCTCGAGGCGGGGCCCGGAGCTTTGATCGTCCGCGATCAAAGCGGCTTCGCCGGGATGCTGGGTCTCAAGAACGGAGATCGCGTGGAACGCGCCAACGGCATCCCGCTCGCGATTCCTGCTGATATCGCGTCGACCGTTCTACAGCCGCTGACCAAGAGTCAGGCGGTGTGGGTCGCCGGCACGCGCGAAGGAAAACCCCAGCAGTGGCTGTATCTCAACGCAGGAGCATGTCCGGGGTAGCGCGCCGCGCCGCGTCGCTGGTCACCGTTTCCGGTAACCAATCGAGCAGCTCGGGAAGCGAATGGATGACGCCGTCGGCGGCCCAATCTTCGGGCGTGTCGTCGACACCCAGATAGCCATAGCTCGCGATCAAGGTCTTCATTCCCGCGGCGCGGCCGGCGACGATATCGCGCTCGGCGTCACCCACGTACACGCAGTCCGACGGATCGACTTTCAGCGCCACCGCCGCCGCGAGCAGCGGCTCCGGATGTGGCTTTGCGTTGGCCGTGGTGTCGCCGCAGATGACCGCGACCGTGCGTGCCGAAAGCGCCAGCCGCTCGAGGATCGGCAGCGTGAACCGCGTTGCCTTGTTGGTGACGATGCCCCAGCGCAAGCCTCGGCGCTCGATCTCTGTCAGAACCTTCTCCGCGTCCTCGAACAACTGCGTTTTTTCGCACAGCGCTGCTGCGTAATAATCGAGGAAGGCGTCGCGGAGGTTCACGAACTCGGGACTCTCGTGGCCGACGCCGAATGCCGCGCCCAGCATGCCGCGCGCACCATGCGACGCGTGCGGGCGAAGCACATCGAGCGGCATCGGCGGCAGCGAACGATCGGCGCGAACACGGTTAACCGCGCCGGCAAGATCGCCGGCGGTGTCCGCGAGCGTGCCGTCAAGATCGAAAAGTACCGCGCGAACGTTGAGCCGCGCCGGAGCAGCGAGCCTATTCGCCACGTCGAAAGGTCACGATGTAGTTGACCGAAGTATCGGGTTCGAGCCGGTAAGCCTTGGTGAAGGGGTTGTACGTCATGCCGATCAGCGCCTCGGTCTCCAGTCCCGCTGCGCGCGCCGGTGCCGCAATTTCCGAAGGCTTCAGAAACCGCGCGTAGTCGTGCGTGCCGCGAGGCAGAAGGCCCAGCACGTATTCAGCGCCGATGATGGCCAGCGCGTAAGCCTTTGGATTGCGGTTGATGGTGGAGAACACGACGTAGCCGCCGGCGCGCACCAGCTTCGCACAGGCGTCGACGGTCGATGCCGGATCGGGAACGTGCTCCAGCAATTCCATGCAGGTGACGATGTCGAACGAGCCGGGCGCTTCCATCGCCAGGGCTTCCGCCGACGTAAGCCGATAATCGACGCTCGCTCCCGATTCGATCTGATGCAGTCGGGCCACGCCCAGCGCCTTGTCGGACAGATCGATGCCGGTGACCTTGGCGCCGTCGCCGGCCATGGCTTCGGTGAGAATGCCGCCACCGCATCCGACATCGAGCACCGTTTTCCCCGCGAGCTCGCCGCATTGGCGGGCGATGTAACTCAAACGCAGCGGATTGATGTCGTGCAGCGGTTTGAATTCGCTAGTCGGATCCCACCAGTGGTGCGCAAGCGCGCTGAACTTGGCGAGCTCCGACGGGTCGGCGTTGACGTTCATTGGAGTCGATCCTGCCAGAAGCGGGCGCGCGACGCGAGTTCCTTGGTGTCCAACCGGGTAAGCATGCCATCGGCGAGCAGCCGCTCGCCAGCGATCCATACGTCGCTTACCTGATCGCGCCCGGTGACATGGACGAGGTGCGATTCCGGGTCATAGCATGGCGCATGAGACAGGCCGCCCAAATCGACCGCGATGACATCGGCCTGCTTGCCGGGCTCGAGCGATCCGATGTCATTTTCCATCCCCAGTGCCGTTGCGCCGCCCAGCGTTGCCATCCGCAATACGTCCGCGGCAGGCAGCGCGGCAGCATCATTGCCGGCGACCTTGGCGATGAGCGAAGCCAGGCGCGCCTCGGCGAACACGTCGAGACGATTGTTGCTCGCCGGGCCGTCGCTGCCCAGCGCGACGTTGACCCCAGCGCGCTTTAATGCGGCGATCGGAGCGAT
>DATNNK010000512.1:0-6287 GCA_035601875.1 Casimicrobiaceae bacterium
TTCCGCGGCCTGACCCAGACCGATCGCAAGCCCGCGTTTCAGGGTGGCTTCGATTTCGCCCATACCAGTGGCTTTTACCTTGGCACATGGGGCTCCAACATCAGTTGGCTTCATGACTCGGGCGTCTGCAATCACGGATGCAGCTTGGAATGGGACATGTACGGCGGCTACAAGTATGCATTCAACGACGACTGGGGCATCGACGTCGGCGTGCTCTATTACTACTACCCGGGAAGCTATGTTTCCGGAGCCACCAAGCCGAACACGACGGAGCTCTACGTCGCGGGCTCGTGGAAATGGGCCTCGCTCAAGTACTCGGATAGCGTCGACAATACCTTCGGAATACCCAATTCCAAGAACAGCTGGTATCTCGATTTGTCGGCGAACTATCCGATCAACGACGTGTGGACGCTCAATGCCCACGTCGGGCGGCAGGAATACAAGGGAAGCACCAGCGGGATTAACAACGGCGACTTCCTGAACTACACCGACTGGAAGCTCGGCGTGACCTGGCTCGTCGCCGGATACAACGTTGGCGCGTACTACAGCGACACCAACGCCAAAGACTCCGGCTACACCATCGCGGGCCGGAATCTCGGCAAGTCGACGGGAACCCTATTCATTCAGAAGACGTTCTGATCGCCGCGTCAGAGACGGCGAGATCACGCACTCATCGAGGGGCGAAAAATGAAATTGGTAACCGCAGTCATCAAGCCGTTCAAGTTGGACGAGGTCCGGGAGGCCCTTTCCGCCATCGGCGTGCAGGGCATCACCGTGACCGAGGTCAAGGGCTTCGGACGTCAGAAGGGCCACACCGAGCTATACCGTGGCGCGGAATACGTCGTCGACTTTCTTCCGAAAGTCAAAATCGAAGCTGCGATCAAGACCGATATGCTCGATCGCGTCATCGAAGCGATCGAGAAGGCCGCGAACACCGGCAAGATCGGTGACGGGAAAATCTTCGTTTTCGAGCTTGAACAAGTCGTGCGCATCCGGACCGGCGAGACCGGTGCCGATGCGCTCTAAGGGGAATCCCATGAAGCAATTGTTCGCGTTGATCGCCTCGCTTGGCATCCTGATCGGCGCCCTCGGCGTATCCACTGCCGTTGTCGCGCAGGACAAAGACAAGGCTGCCGCGACGGCGCCCGCTCCTGCACCTGCGGCCGCACCTGCACCGGCACCGGGAGCAGCGCCCGCAGCGGATTCGAAGGCGGAGCCACCCAAGGCGGATGCAGCCGCTGCGGCCGCGCCGCCTGCGCCGACAACGCCGCAAGTGATCGGCGTCGACAAGATCAGCAGCGGCGACACGGCATGGATGCTTACCTCAACGGCGCTCGTGTTGCTGATGACGATTCCCGGGCTCGCGCTGTTCTACGGTGGGATGGTGCGCAAGAAGAACGTGCTCGCGACGCTGATGCAGAGCTTCGCGATCACTTGCCTGGTCACGGTGCTCTGGGTGATCGCCGGTTACAGCCTCGCGTTTATGCCCGGGGGCTCGTTCATCGGCAGCCTCGATCGACTCTTCCTCAACGGCATGTTGTTCCAGAAGGACGCGGGGAAGATCAGCGTGTCGCACCTCGGGCTCACCATCCCGGAATCCGTCTATATGACGTTCCAGATGACGTTTGCGATCATCACGCCCGCACTGATCGCAGGCGCATTCGCCGACCGGATGAAATTCTCGGCGATGCTGTGGTTCATGGGCTTGTGGTCGCTGTTTATCTATTCGCCTATCGCGCACATGATGTGGGAGCCGTCCGGTTATTGGGCAGCAAAAGGTGTGCTCGATTTTGCCGGCGGCACGGTCGTGCACATCAACGCCGGTACTGCGGGCCTGGTCTGCGCTCTAGTGCTCGGCAAGCGGATCGGCTATGGCAAGGAAGCGATGGCGCCGCACAACCTCACGCTGACTCTGATCGGCGCCTCACTGTTGTGGGTGGGTTGGTTCGGTTTCAACGCGGGTTCCGCCGTTGCCGCCGACGGCCGCGCCGGCATGGCGATGGTCGTGACTCAGCTCGCCACCGCCGTTGCCGCACTGGCCTGGATGTTCACGGAGTGGATGGTCAAAGGCAAGCCTTCCGTGCTAGGGATCGCCTCGGGCGCGGTTGCCGGCCTGGTGGCGATCACGCCAGCGTCGGGTTTCGTCGGCATCACTGGCGCATTCGTCATCGGCATCGCCGCAGGCGTGCTCTGCTTCTTCGCCGCAACAACCGTCAAGAAGGCCTTCGGCTACGATGATTCGCTCGACGCGTTCGGCGTGCATTGCATCGGCGGTATCGTAGGCGCTCTGCTGACCGGTGTGTTCAATGTCAAGGACATCAGCGGCGCGGACGCCGACTTACTTGTGCAGCTCGGCGCGGTTTGCACGACCCTGGTGTACACGGGGGTCGGCAGTTACATCATCCTCAAGGTCATCGACATGGTTGTCGGCCTGCGCGTCTCCGAAGAAGAGGAGCGCGAGGGTCTCGACATAAGTCTTCACGGCGAGCGCGTGGAGTAGGCAAGGCGACTTACGCTCGAGTTTCTCCTCAGTGGCTTTTCGGGGCGCCTCCAAGCGCCCCGTTTTTTTGGTTTGTCTGACGCGAGGCCCCATCGGCCGGCGACCGCTACAATCGCTGTCCACGTGTCTCAACCATGATCGGGCTCCCTCCTTCAGCCGCGCCGCTTACCGGTCCTGTCGAGTGATCTCCCGCGAATATTGCCAGTTAATGGCCAGGTACAACGCCTGGATGAACGACCGGCTTTATGCGGCGTGCGCGGAATTGCCGGAAGAGGAGCGCACTCGCGACCGCGGCGCATTTTTCGGATCGATTCACGCCACGTTGAACCATTTGCTTTGGGGAGACCGGATGTGGCTCGGACGGTTCGTTGGTCCCGCTTGCAATCACCCGGCGTTCGGTACCGACATGTTCCAGGACTTCGATGACTTGCGGTGCGAGCGGCAGGAGACGGACGCCGCGATGCTGCAATGGGCTGGCAATGTCACGCCCGAATGGCTGGAATCGACGATCGAATACCGGAGCTTGGTCGACGGCAAGTCGCGGCGCCTGCCGGCGGCCGTCGCCGCGGTGCATCTTTTCAACCACGGGACGCATCACCGCGGGCAGTTGACGACGCTGATGAAGCAGGCCGGCGTCGAGCCAGGCGTGACCGACTTGCCGTGGCTGCCGGGAATTGTCCGGATTATCGACTGATCCGAACGCCTACTTGGCGCCTTTCGGTGCCTTACCGAGCGGCCTTTTTTTGGCGCGAGGATGCGCCTCGTCGTAAACCTTCGCCAGATGTTGGAAGTCGAGGTGCGCGTACACCTGCGTGCTGGCGATGCTCGCGTGTCCAAGCAATTCCTGCACCGCGCGCAAGTCTCCCGAGGATTGCAGCAAATGCGACGCGAATGAGTGACGCAACATGTGCGGATGCACGTGGCGTCTCAACCCTCGCTTGACCGCCCAAACCGCGAGACGCTGCTGGATCGCACGCGGGCCGAGACGCCGACCGGTGCGACTTAAGAAAAGCGCCTCCGCATCGCGAACCGGGAGCGAAATGCGCCTTGCGATCCACGCTTGCAGGGCAGCGCGCGCCGGGGCGCCGACCGGAACGATGCGCTCTTTCGATCCCTTGCCCCAGACGCGCACCTCTCCGGAGACCAAATCGAGCATCGAAAGATTCATGCCCGAAAGCTCGGCGACACGCAGACCGGAGGAATATGCGAGCTCGAGCAAGGCCCGATCGCGTAGCGCAAGCGCGTCGTCGCCCTCGATCGCCACCAGTTGCACCGCCTCGTCGGGCGAAAGCGCGGACGGAAGGCGGCGCTGCGCCTTTGGCGCCTTGAGACCGCCGCAAGGATCGTCCTTGAAGGAACGGTCCCGATCCATCGCAAAACGAAAAAATGCCCTCCAACCGGAGAGCATTCGAGCAAGGCTTCTTCCGGAAATTCCGCGGCCGTGCAGCGTGGCGAGAAAGCGCCTCAGATCGGCGGGAGAAAGCCCGGCGAGCGGCGCTTCCCCGGCGAGCGCCTTGAGCGTCGCGACGTCGCGCAGATACGCGTCGCGCGTGTGCGCCGGCCTCGTCGCGAGATAGCGCTCATAGTCGTCGAGCAGCGTCGCGTCCACGCGCGCCGGAGCGTTCATCTGCGTCTTGGCGAAGGGCACATCCGCCTCAGGCTTGCGGCAGAAAACGGGCGGTGGCGACGCTGGCGACTTCGGATAGCCGGGTCAGGTACATCGTCCCCATCCCGGCATAGAACCGTGCCGGATCGTCAGCGCCGAGGGCGAGCAATCCAAACGTTTGATGCGTGCGCAGCGGCAGGAATGCATAGGAAGTCAAAGATGGCGCGCCGTCGAACCAATCCCGCGATTCGAAAGGCGCCAGTGCTCCGCAAAACGGTCCGTCGAGCGCGGTCGCATAATCACGCAGCTCCGGGCTGGTCGCCGCGAGCTCCGGCAGATAAGACTGTTCCGGGACCTTGCCCCACAAGCGCAGAGCGACGTTCAGCATATGGAAATCATCCTTGAGGCTGTGATAGAGAACGCCCAAGGTCGTTTCGAGGTCCGCGGCGGAAAAAAGGGCCAGCGTCGAGCGGTGCAGCTTTTCGCTGATGCTGTCGTTCTCACCGCCGAACTGTATCAATTCCCGCAGCTTGGATTCGAGCTGGCCGTTCTTCTCGCGCAAGCTAACGATCTGCCGCTCGGCGATCGGGATCGCGTGGCCGCCGTGCGGATGCGGAACATAAATTTCGGCCAGGAGGTCGGCGTACTCCGCGAAGAACTCCGGGTGCTGCTGGAGATAATCGGCGACGTCATTCGCGTTCATCGGCGTTCCCTTCTCTGATGCGTCATCGGTCGCTGATCTCATTTGCCACCCAGCTCAGTCATCCGCTACCAGCCACTCGCCCTCGAAAACGGTCGCCGCCGGCCCGGTCATGAATACCGGCGATCCTTCGCCACGCCATGCGATCATCAACGCTCCGCCGCGCGTTGCGACGCGCACCGGCGAATCGAGCAGCCCAAGCCGGATGCCGATGACGACCGCCGCGCAGGCGCCGGTGCCGCATGCCAGCGTCTCACCCGCGCCTCGTTCCCACACCCGCAGGCGAATGTTAGCGCGATCGACGACCTGCATGTAGCCCGCGTTGACGCCGTTCGGGAAACGAGGGTGACGCTCGATGCGCGGTCCCTGTGTCAAAACCGGCGCGTCGTCCACGTTGTCGACGACTTGGACCGCGTGCGGATTGCCCACGGACACAACGCTCACCGAGACAGCAGCGCCATCGAGCTCCAGCGGTTGAACGATGGCGCTGCTGCCGCCCGTGAACGGAATTTCCCCGGACGCGAAAGGCGGAATGCCCATGTCGACCGTGGTCTGGCCGTCATCTTCCACTCGCGGCTCGATGATGCCGCCATGCGTCTCGACCCGGATGACGCGCTTCGCGGTCAGACCGCGGTTGCGGACAAACTGCACAAAGCAACGCGCGCCGTTGCCGCATTGCTCGACCTCGCCGCCGTCGGCGTTGAAAATCCGGTAGCGAAAGTCGACGTCGTCGCGGCTCGGTTTTTCCACGACCAGTATTTGATCGCAGCCCACGCCGAAGTGACGGTCGGCCAAGCACTTCAACTGTGGCGCGCTCAGGTCGATCCGCTGCGTGATGCCGTCAAGCACGACAAAATCGTTGCCCAAGCCCTGCATCTTGGTGAATTTCAAGCGCACGTACGGCTCATCGGTTGTATGCCGGTGCCGGTGCGGCCGGCAGCGGAATGTCGCCACGGCGCGCAAACGGCAGGCGAATGCCGTTTTGGACGATCGCCTCGCCGTCGAGCGCATATTGCAGCGACGGCAGGCGACCGCTGGCCGACAGCGCGATCACTTGCAGAACTGCTTTCATGTTGGTGCGCGTCTCGAGTTGGATCACGGCGTATCCACCGGCCGCGATCGTCTCGCCCTGCGCCGTCGCCCCGCGTGTCAGCGCGATGTCATTGATGCTCAAGCCGAATTGAAGCGACTGGACCGTCAGCTCAATCGCATTCGGGTTCTCCACCCGCAGCGACAGGGCGACCATCGCCTCGGCCCCCTGGATTCCACCGACAGAAATGCTTTCGACGGTTACCGTGGGAGCTGCGAGGCGGGTTCCGAGGCTTGCGCATGCCGCGAGCGCAGAAAGGATAAGCGCGAGTGCCGCCATGCTTACGGCCGTCGCGGGGCGGCTCGACCTCCAAGGAGATATTGGTGTCACTCAGGCGATCGCGGCGATTGAGGGAAAGCTTCAGACATTGAAGCGAAAATGCATGACGTCT
>DATNNK010000513.1:0-7305 GCA_035601875.1 Casimicrobiaceae bacterium
GGCCACGAGCGCGGATTCGTGCAGGCCGGCTGGAGACCGCTGTGGGTCGTCGACTTCCCGATGTTCGAATACGACGAGCAAAAAAAGACCTGGGGCGCGCGCCATCATCCGTTCACCGCGCCCAAGGATGGCCACGAGCAGCTCTTTGACGCCGATCCGGGTAATGCACTTGCCAAAGCCTACGACATGGTGCTCAACGGTTGGGAAATCGGCGGCGGATCGGTGCGCATCCACCGACCCGAGGTCCAGGCCAAGGTGTTCAAGGCGCTTGGCATCGGCGAGGAGGATCAGCAAAAGAAATTCGGTTTCCTGCTCGACTCATTGAAGTACGGCGCGCCGCCGCACGGCGGCATCGCCTTCGGCGTCGATCGCATGGTGGCGCTGATGGCTGGCGTCGATCAGATTCGCGACGTCATCGCCTTCCCCAAGACGCAGCGCGGGCAGGACCTGCTGATCGGCACTCCGTCGGCGGTCAGTGAGCAGCAGTTGCGCGAATTGCATATCCGGATTCGCCCTTCCGATCAGGCCAAGTTGGCGTAAACTTTAACGCATGGGTGTCTGTCGATATCTCGCGATCATCGCACTGGCGGCGTCGACACTGGTCGGCATCAGCAGTGTGGAAGCCCGGCGGGAGTCGACCGCTGCTTTGCCGCCGATCGCCGCGGCCGAGCTGCCGAAAGAAGCGCGCATCACGCTGGCCCGGATCCACGACAACGGTCCTTTTCCCTATGAGCGCGATGGCATAGCATTCGGCAATCGCGAAGGCCTGTTGCCGCCGAAGCCGCGCGGTTATTATCACGAATACACAGTCAAGACCCCCGGCTCGAGAGGCCGCGGCGCTCGACGGCTTGTTTGCGGTGGCGAGACGACGACTCTCGCCGAATGTTATTACTCCGACGACCATTATCAATCGTTTAAGAGCATTCGCCCATGAAGCTGCCCGACCTTGCTGTTTACGACGAAGCCGGCGTGCGTGACTGGCATGGCGATTTTGATACGGTCAAAACGGCGGCCGGTGCGGCCAAACTTTTGTTTCATTCGGTCGACGCCGCCCACGCCGACAGCAAGAGCGCGCTTCTGGCGGCGCTGGCCAAGGGTCTTAAGCTGCCGGAACATTTCGGCAACAACTGGGACGCGCTCGCCGACTGTCTCGAGGATGGCGACTGGCTCGGCAGTCATGGCATGGTTATCGCGATCCGTCATGCGGCAAACTATCGCAAGGCGCACGCCGCCGATTGGGAAACGCTGAGCGACATTCTGAGCGAGGCGGCCGAATACTGGCGCGAACGGCATAAACCATTCTGGGTGTTCATTCACTAGGCGTGCCTGGGCCGTCCGTCATAAGGTAATGGCGGGCTCGGCAAGCGCTTCGGGCAAAACCTTCCTTGAGCCGCAAGATCCCGGTGTCGACGCTGGTGCTGGTGCACACGCCTGAGTTGCGAGTGCTGTTGCTGGAGCGGGCGGATTTTCCGGGCTTCTGGCAATCGGTTACCGGCAGCCAGGAGGATGCCGAGTCGCTGGTCCAAACCGCGACGCGAGAGCTGCAAGAGGAAACCGGCATCGACGCTGCGACCTATGGTGGCGTCGTGGACTGGCAACTCTCGAATGTTTACGAAATCTACCCACGCTGGCGCCATCGCTATCCCGAGGGGACGACACACAATACCGAGCACGTGTTCGCGCTCGAGGTCCCCCGTCCCATTCCGATTCGTCTGAATCCGCGCGAACATTTGTCGCATCTCTGGCTGCCATGGCAGGAAGCGGCAGCAAAGTGTTTTTCGTGGTCGAATCGCGCGGCGATCGAAGCATTGCCCATGCGATTGGCTTCCAACTCCACAGCCAGGAGCATTCGCGATGACTTCTGTCTGTAACTTTTCCAGAGTTTCCCGGATCGTTGCCGTCGCCGCCGGCGGCTCGCTCGCCGTGGCGGGCGCTACCAATTTGCACGCGCAGGTGCCCGCTGCGCTTTCCCAATCTGCGGTCACGGTAAGCGCGTCATCGACGGTAACGGTGCAGAACGACCGCTTGCAAGCGTGGTTGCGCACTGAAGCGGAAAGTGCGAATCCGGCGGCAGCGGCAAGCCAGGTCAACACCGCGATGGCCAAAGCGCTTGCCAGCGCCAAGGCCTACCCCGCGGTCAAAGTTGCTACCGCCGGGTACTCGACACAGCAGGTCTCGGACAAGCAAAAACCGAGTCGCTGGCGCGTCGTGCAGACGCTCAGCCTCGATTCGGGCGATTTTACGGCGGCGGCAACCTTGATCTCGCGTCTTCAGGACGACGACGGTCTGTTGCTCTCCGGCATGGGTTTCTTGCTGGGCGACAAGGCGCGGCGCGACGCCGAGGATAGCGTCACCCAACAGGCCATCAAGAGCTGGCAGGCACGAGCGCAACAGGCGGCGAACGGTCTCGGATTTGCCGGATTGCACCCGGGACACGTCACGGTGCAGACGGGAGAGGCCGGCCGCGTTTATCCGATGATGCGCGCACAGGCGATGAGCACGGGCGGATCTGCGCCTGTGGCGATCGAAGCTGGCACCACCGACGTGAGCGTGACGGTCAGCGGAGAAGCAATTCTCGATTCAGCCAGAGGTCCGCCACGCTAAGCTCGTGCGCCAATAAAATTGCAACCAAGCCGGTAACGAAAGGTCCTGGGCGACGCCCGCCATATAGTCCCGCGCTGGCGGCCGATCGATGTTGGCTTGTCGCGACGATGAGGATGCTCGCGCAAACGCGATGGCGCGCTTTCATTTGCGTCTCCAATTTGCGAAGCATTGAATTCCGCTACGCAGGGCCGATCATTCGCTCCGGCCGCACCCATTCGTCGAATTGCTTCTCGGTAACATAGCCCAACGCCAGCGCGGCAGCCTTGAGTGTGGTGCTTTCGCGATGCGCATGCTTGGCGATGGCGGCAGCCTTGTCGTAACCGATATGCGGGTTCAGCGCCGTCACCAGCATCAGTGAGCGTTCGAGGAGCTCGCCGATGCGTGCGTGATTGGGAGCGATACCGCGCGCGCAGTGTTCGTCGAAGCTCTTGATCCCGTCGGCAAGCAAGCGGATGCTTTGCAGCACGTTGTGAATGATCAGCGGGCGATAGACGTTGAGCTCGAAATTGCCCGACGCGCCGCCGATCGTCGCGGCCACATCGTTACCCATCACCTGCGCGCAGAGCATGGTCATCGCTTCGCATTGCGTGGGGTTGACCTTGCCGGGCATGATCGAGCTGCCGGGCTCGTTTTCCGGAATGGTGATCTCACCGAGACCTGAGCGCGGTCCGCTTGCCATCCAGCGCACATCGTTGGCGATCTTGGTCAGCGACGCGGCCAGCGCCTTCAACGCACCATGCAGATTGACCAGCGCGTCCGCCGCGGCCATCGCCTCGAATTTATTGGGCGCGGTGACGAATGCGAGGCCGGTATAGCTCGCGATTTTCCCGGCGACCCGCTGACCGAATTGCGGATGGGTATTGAGCCCGGTGCCGACCGCCGTCCCGCCAATCGCGAGCTCGAGCACGTGCGGCAGCGCCGCGGCAATGTGCGACCGCGCATGCGCGAGCTGCGCCGCGTAACCCGAGAACTCCTGGCCGAGCGTCAACGGCGTCGCGTCCTGCAAGTGCGTTCGGCCGATCTTGACGATGTCGACGAACTCCGCCGCTTTGGCGGCCAGCGTTGCCTGCAAGGCGTCGATCGCGGGCACGAGATCGCGGGTGACCGTTTCCGCGGCTGCCACGTTCATCGCCGTGGGAAAGACGTCGTTCGACGACTGGCCGCGATTGACGTCATCGTTGGGATGCACCCGGCGGCCTTCGCCGCGCGGTCCGCCGAGAATCTCCGAGGCGCGGTTGGCAAGCACTTCGTTGACGTTCATGTTGGTTTGCGTGCCGGAGCCGGTCTGCCAGACCGCGAGCGGAAATTCGCCGTCGTGCCGTCCGGCAAGTCCTTCGTCGGCCGCGGCTACGATGGCCTCAGCCGTTTTCGCGGGCAGGATGCCGAGCTCCACATTCACCTGCGCCGACGCACGCTTGACGATCAGCAGCGCGCGGATGAGCTCGGGAGGCATCTTTTCCGTCGAAATGCGGAAGTACTGCAGCGAGCGCTGCGTCTGTGCGCCCCACAGGTGCTCTTCCGGGACTTCGATCGGCCCGAAGGTGTCGCGCTCGGTGCGTGTGGATCGAACCGTCATGAGCGTTCTCCGCATTCAGCAGCAAGGGCGAGGCGCCCCGTCTTTACTATCATTCTACCGCCTTGGCGCCGACACTTTCGCGCATGGCATAGGTGCCGCTCGCAAACCAACACCAATGAAAAGGGCGCTCGTAGGCGCCCCTCTTCATTCTATACGCAGGTGGAATCACGCCGCCGGCGTTTGCTCCGACGGCGCCGCGGCGGGCGCGGCGGGTGGCGGAATGGCAGGTCCTGCGGCGTCTTCCGCGGCTGCTTTCATCGACAGCCGCAGGCGGCCCTTGTCGTCGGCCTCGAGCACCTTGACCTTGACCACCTGCCCCTCCTTGACGTAATCGGACACCTGGTTGACGCGCTCCTTGGCGATCTGCGAGATGTGCAGCAGCCCGTCCTTGCCCGGGAGCACTTGCACGATCGCGCCGAAGTCGAGCAGGCGCAAGACCGTTCCCTCGTAGATGCGGCCGACTTCGACGTCGGCGGTGATGTCCTCGATGCGCTTCTTGGCCGCGTTGCACGCGTCGGCGTTGACCGATGCGATAGTCACCATGCCGTCGTCCTGAATATCGATGGTGGTGCCGGTCTCTTCGGTCAGAGCGCGGATGACCGCGCCACCCTTGCCGATGACATCGCGGATCTTTTCGGGGTTGATCTTGAACGTCATCATCCGCGGCGCGTGCTGCGAAATCTCGGTGCGCGCGTGCGGCATCGCCGCCTGCATGTGATGCAGGATGTGCAGGCGGCCTTCTTTTGCCTGCGACAGCGCGACCGCCATGATCTCCTTGGTGATGCCCTGGATCTTGATGTCCATCTGCAGCGCGGTGACGCCGCGATCGGTTCCGGCGACCTTGAAATCCATGTCGCCGAGATGATCCTCGTCGCCGAGGATGTCGGAGAGCACCGCGAAACGGTTGCCGTCCTTGATCAGCCCCATCGCGATGCCGGCGACGTGCGCCTTGAGCGGAACGCCTGCATCCATCAGAGCCAGACTCGCGCCGCACACCGACGCCATGGACGAGCTGCCGTTGGACTCGGTGATCTCGGAGACGACGCGGATCGAGTACGCGAACTCGTCGGCGGTCGGCAGCACGGCGATCAAGGCCCGCTTGGCGAGCCTTCCGTGGCCGATCTCGCGCCGCTTCGGGCTGCCGACGCGGCCGGTTTCACCGGTGGCATACGGCGGCATGTTGTAATGGAACATGAAACGCTCGCGATATTCGCCCATCAGAGCGTCGATGATCTGCTCATCGCGCGCGGTGCCCAGCGTTGCGACGACCATCGCCTGCGTTTCGCCGCGGGTGAACAGCGCGGAGCCATGCGTGCGCGGCAGCAAGCCGGTGCGAATCGAAATCGGGCGTACGGTGCGGGTGTCGCGGCCGTCGATGCGCGGCTCTCCGGACAGGATGTCGTTGCGAACGTGCTTCGCCTCGAGCTCGAAGAGGAAATTTCTGACCTGGTTCGCGTAGCCCGGCGGCGCGTCGGCGGGAATGCATTCCGCCTCGACCTTGGCCGCGATTTCCTTCAGTCGCTGCTGGCGCGCCTGCTTCTGATGCAGCCCGTAGGCGGCGCGAAGATCGCTTTCCGCCAACTGGGTCACCTTGTCGACCAGCGCCTGGTCCTTCGGCTCGGCCTGCCAGTCCCAAAGCGGCTTGCCCGCTTCCTCGACCAGCTCGTGAATCAGGTTGATCACCGCCTGCTGCTGCTGGTGGCCGAAGACCACCGCGCCGAGCATCACTTCCTCGGGCAGCTCCTTCGCTTCCGACTCGACCATCAATACTGCGGCCTCAGTCCCGGCAACGACGAGATCGAGCTTGGAAGTCGTCATCAACTCCGTCTTGCTCGGATTGAGCACGTACTGGTCATCGATGTAGCCGACGCGCGCGGCGCCGATCGGACCGTCAAACGGCATGCCGGACAACGCGATTGCCGCCGACGCGCCGATCAAGGCCGGGATATCGGGATCGATTTCCGGATCGACCGACATGACCGTCGCGACGACCTGCACCTCGTTGTAGAACCCCTCGGGAAACAAAGGCCGGATCGGACGATCGATCAGGCGGCAGGTCAGCGTTTCCTTTTCCGACGGCCGGCCCTCGCGCTTGAAAAAGCCGCCGGGAATGCGTCCGGCGGCGTAAGTCTTTTCCTGATAGTCGACCGTCAACGGGAAAAAGTCCTGCCCCGGTTTGGCCTTCTTGGCGGCGACAGCGGTCACCAGAACCACGCTGTCGCCAAGGCTTACCAGCACGGCGCCCCCTGCCTGGCGAGCGATCTCGCCGGTTTCTAGCGTCAGAGTGTGCTGGCCATAAGGTATCGATTTCTTGGTTGCGGTTGGCACGTTTATCCTCGGGATCCGAAAGCACCAATGGCCGTCTCAGTTATCACCTGAGGCGCGGCCATTGGCACCTTAATTGTCAGCAGAGTCGCTGGCTTACCTGCCCTGCCAGCCAAATGAGTTGAAAACATGCGAGTCGATCGACAGTAGCCGCTTGAGGATGCGTAAGGCATGCATAAGCGCTGCAAGCTTGCGGCCCGCTACTTGCGCAGCCCCAGCTTCTCGATCAGCACGCGGTAACTGTCGGTATTACGCGTCTTCAAATAGTCGAGCAGCTTCCGCCGCCGCGACACCATCCGCAGCAAGCCGCGCCGCGAGTGATGGTCTTTGACATTGCTCTTGAAATGATCATTGAGGCCATTGATGCGCGCCGTCAACAGCGCGATCTGAACCTCGGGCGACCCGGTGTCGCCGGTCGCGCGCTGATGCTCGGCGATGACCTTCGCCTTATCCTGAACCGTGACTGCCATGCTGTGGTACTCCAACCTTTGCGAAAGAGTGGAATTGTAACTTGAAAAGTGCTTAGGATTCAAGCGATTCGACAGGGGTAGTGGTTCAGTCTGACGGGACGGCTGTTACAAAACAGCCTTCAAACTAGACCACTACCGACAGATGCACGCGTGCTGTCGGAAGCCGCGGTGGAAGCTGCGCCGGCAGTGAGTCTTCGCGGACGCACGGTTGCTTCGATCGCGACCGCGATGCCGGCAAATCCTTCGGCGGTGTAGACGCGATAAGTGGCGTCCGGAAGCCCCGTGCGCGCCACTGCCTGGCCTTGCCCGAATCGAAGCGCTTCGATGGGC
>DATNNK010000514.1:0-16367 GCA_035601875.1 Casimicrobiaceae bacterium
TTTCGGCGGCGTCTGGCGCGATGATTGCTGCCCCGCCGCGTACTAAGCAGCGCGACTAAAAGCGCCTCCATGACCGAAACCAGCAAGCTCGACGAACCCTTAAGCGATTCCGACTACGACGAGCTCGAGGCTTTCCTGGGCTCCAATGTCGTTCCGCAGGACTGCATGGACCTGGAAATGCTCGACGGATTCCTCACCGCGATCGTCAGCGGCCCCGAGCTCATACAGCCGTCCGAATGGCTGCCCGTGTTGTGGAGCGACAGCCAGCGCAGCGTGACGCCGGTGTTCCAGAACAACGAGCAGGCCGAGCGCATTCTGTCGCTGGTACTTCGCCTGCAGCAGAGCATCCGCCGCACGCTCGCGGAATCACCGACTCGCTTCAAGCCGCTCCTGTATCACGCGGAAGCGGATAAGGACGAGCGCAGCCCGCCCGAAGCAAGCGCGTGGTGCGAAGGATTCATGACCGGCGTACTGCTTCGCGAGCAGGAATGGGAGCCGCTCTACGCGGAGGAGTCCTCGCGTGACTGGATGCTGCCGATCGAGGCGCTGGCCTACGGCGATCACGATCCGGAGTACCTCGACTGGGTGGACACCGAGGAAAAGCGGCTGGGCATGATCGACGAGCTTCCCATCGCGACGGTGTTGATCAGCCGATTCTGGCAAGAGCGCAATCGCACCGATACGCCGAACCGCGCCGAGCGGCGCGCGCAGCGGCGCGAAGCCTCGCGCAAGGGTCGCCAGCGGCTGCATTGACGAGGTTGGCCGGCGCTTCGGGCTACGCCGGAGTCTCATACCGCAATAACGCGACGGGGATGGTTGCGAACACGCGCGCCAGCGCCAGGCCGTCTGCGCTCGCCTGATGCGCGGCGCCGGTAAGGACGTCGTACAGCTGCGTCGCGGGCGGAAGGAAATCGAGACCCAGGGTCGCATTTCGCCACGCATTCTCCCCGATCGGCGCGACACCTTGCTCCAGTCCGAGCGACGCAAACAAGCGCCCCGCGACGGCGATGATTCCCGAGCTTTTCTGCCGACGCGCATACGCAACCGCATGCCGCGCACGTTCACCGGCAACGTTGATCGGCACGTACTCGCCGCGAGCGAACAGCTCTGGATACTCGCGCCGCAAGGCAAGCGCGCGCGAGATGACCCACAGCTTGAGCCGACCGTCGTGCGGCGTAGCCAGCAAGGCGTGCACCCGCGAGCCGAGCGACTCTTCGGTTCCCGATACGACCGCATCCATTTCGGCCAGCATCGCGGCACGAAGCGCATAGTCGACAGCACGTCGGTTGTCCGGGTCGACCAGGCTCAGATCGGCGATTTCGTTCCCCTGATAGATATCGGGCACGCCCGGCGCCGTGAAATGAAGCAGCGACATCGCGATGCTGTTGAGAGCCCCGAACCATGCGAACGCCCCAACGGCCAGACGCAGGTCGACGAGAAAAAGATTGCTTGCGGCGCCGTCGAGCAGCGCGGCGACGAACGCCTTCAGTGCAGATTCGTACTCCTCGTTGACCGCGAGCCAGCTGGT
Source organism: Casimicrobiaceae bacterium (assembly GCA_035601875.1). Lineage (GTDB taxonomy): Bacteria > Pseudomonadota > Gammaproteobacteria > Burkholderiales > Casimicrobiaceae > PALSA-1003. The sequence goes on from DATNNK010000514.1 coordinate 1,529, forward strand.
ATGCAACTTCGCCTCCCGCGCTGCCTTGACCATGTACTGCTCGATTCGCGCCCGATACCGCTCGAGACCGCCAGCGTCGAGTTCTTCGGCGGGGAAAGTTCCAACGAGCGTTTGATACAGGAGATATTCGTCGTTGCGCGATGGTGCCGGCAGATCGTCGACCGTATGCTTGCGTGTGCGATTGATCCGGCTCCAGTGCCGCACGCGCAGCCGCCAGGCGGCAGGCATCTCCGAGACGACATCGATGCGCGCGCGCACGTCTTCCGAACGCTTGTTGTCGTGGGTCGAACCGGCAAGCATGGTATCGGGCCAATGCGCGAGGCGCTCGGCATTGGCACGGTGAAATGCCTTCACGCTGGTGCCGAACTGATCGGGATCGCCGCCGACCTCGTTCAGGGATACGAGGCGGTTGAAGGTGTAAAAGCTGGTGTCCTCCACGCCCTTGGCGGTGACCGGTGCCGAGAACTGCTGAAAATGCATCGCGAATGCGCGATAAGCGTCCACTGTCTCCTGTGTGGCGCCATGCGCTGGCCGCACTAGCAGCACATCGCGGATGAAATCGAACACGCTGGCATCGGCGTTGCGGCTCTTCTTGCGCGCTACCGCGAGCGCCCAGTCGATGTAGCGCCGATCCTGCGCCGATAGGGTCGCCGCGACGTAGGTGCGATAGACGGGAAACCAGGCGGTGACTTCCATGAGCGCCTGCCACAGCGTCGACAGGGTCAAGTCGCGCGTGCTGCGATTAGCGCGGGCGATCCTGCGCAGGCGATTGGCGAGCACCGAGAGCTCCGCGATAAGCGAGGTCTGCATGACCCTGCGCTTGCCGTCGTGCGCCGCGTGGCCGAAATCTGACGCCTCGCCACCGACGAACGCGCGCCAGGCGCGGTCGATGCGCATCCTGGCCGCGGCGTCGACAAAAACGCCGTTGAGCAAATTGGCAAAGCGATAGCCGGTCGTTCCGTGGATGCGCCAACCCGCAGGCGGTCGCTCGTGCGGCGCTTCGATTTTCTCGACCACGACGTAGAGCGGCGTTCGTTTCTCCTCCTCCTGGCGATCGCCGCCGTCCTGGCGGGTAAGAGACGCATAACGCTGCTGCAGTTGCTCGAAATACGCGGCGGGATCGTACAGGCCATCGGGATGATCGATGCGAAATCCGTGCACCTTGCCTTCGGCGGCGAGATCCAGCAGGAAGCGGTGCGTCGCCTCGAAAACCGCTTCGTTTTCCATGCGCAAGGCGGCGAGATCGTTGATGTCGAAGAAGCGGCGATAGTTGATCTCGTCCGACGCGACGCGCCAGAACGCGACGCGGTACGCCTGCGCTTCGAGCAGCCCGTCCAGCGTGGTAAAGCTCGCGGCGTCGCCGGGTGTGCCGTTGACGGTTCTTACTGCTTGTTCGATCGAGGCCGCCAGCGCGGGATGCTCACCCACCAGCGCGGCAAGGCGGCCCTTGAGCAGCTCCTTATCGCGATTGCGTTCGGCCAAGTGCGCCTGCCTCGGGTCATCGCGCGCGTGAAGACGCCGAAAGCCGGTAGCAATGCTTGCCAACCCGGACTTCGCCGCCTCTGGAAGCGGGTTGGCCAACTGGGCGGACTCGGACAGCGCGAGGTCGAGTAGAACCGAGTATTCCCGCGGGTCGATGGGCAACCGGTGCTCGTGATAGCGCACCGCGAAGGCGCCGGTCTCCGTTTCGTAGCGAAGCCGCAATTCGCCTTTTTCGAGGACGCGTCCATAGTGATCGCCCAGCACCGGCACCAAAACCTTGCCGGCGAGGTCGGGATCGGGCGGGTGCCAATCGATATCGAAATGATCCGCGTAAACGGAGGCCTGGCCGTTTTCCAGCACGTCCATCCACCACGCGTTGTCGGCGCCCATTACCGCCATGTGGTTCGGCACAACGTCGACGATCTGACCCATCGCGTGATCCGCAAGCGCCTGCGCGAAGCGATCGAACGCCGCGCGATCGCCGATTTCCGGGTTGAGCGCTGCGTGATCGACAATGTCGTAGCCGTGCCTGCTTCCGGCACGTGCGCGCAGGTAGGGCGAACAATAGACGTGACTCACGCCCAGCGCGGCAAGATAGGGCACGAGTCGCGTGGCGTCGGCGAAGGTGAACTCGCGGTGGAGCTGCAGCCGATAGGTGGCGCGTGGCGGGCTGGCAACTCCGGGGCCGGCCGCGCGCCGCCGTGGACGCAGACGGCGCAGCATTTCCGTGAGCTCGACGAAGTGCGGGTCGTCCGGCCAGTGCTCCAGGGCCAGCGGCAACTTGCGCCGCCAATTCGGATGCGTATCGATGGTCGCCGGAAGATTGGCCTGCTCGCCCACGCCGACGACGTCTTCGAGTTGAGTCACCAGCACCTGCGAAGGTGTGCGGGCAAGGAAGGCCTGCACCGCTAGAGCGAGCGCCGCAGTCATTGCCGGTATCGAGTCTGTGTCGAGTGAGACGCCGTCAGGCAGGACAGATTCGCTTTGCAGCGCCCGAAGCAGCCGGGCGCGATCTCTTTTTCGCGCATCGAGCTGCTGATCTCGTGTCGCCGCGCCGGGAAAGAGGCCGAGCTCGTCGCGCAATGCGATGTCGCGTCCCTGCCACCACCCAGTCAGGGTCGGCAAGTCGTGCGTGCTTGCCGTGACCAGCGCTTGCGCGGGATAGGTCCCGGGCAGCTTGAATTCATCCGACTCGGCGCGCTCGAAATAGAGCAGGCGGTAGGAGAGCACGCCCGCGGTAGCGAGCGCGGTGCGAACCTCATCGGGAACGGTGCCGAGGTCCTCGCCGATGACCAGACACCGGTGGCGTTGACTCTCCAGAGCGAGAATGCCAAGCAGGTCCGCAAACGGATACCGCACATAGGCTCCGGCGTCGGCGTCTTTCCCGTCGGGAATCCAGAACAGGCGCATCAGCCCCATGACATGATCGATGCGCAGCGCTTCGGCGTAACGCATGCTGGCGCGCAAGGTGTCGATGAATGGCGCGTAGGCGGCGTGGCGCAAACGACCGGGGACCAGCGGCGGCAGACCCCAGTTCTGGCCGCGCATGTTGAAATCGTCCGGTGGCGCGCCGACACTCGCGCTTAACGCGAGCACGTGCCGATGGGTCCACGCTTCCGCGCCGGCGCGGTCGATCGACACCGCAAGGTCCACGTACAATCCGACGCCGAGGCGATTCGCGACGACTTGCGCACGGACCGCGCCGAGCTGCAGATCGGCCTGCCACTGCAGATACTCGTAGTATTCGATGCGCTCGGCGTGCTCGGTGGCGAAGCGTTCGACCGCGCGAGAGCCGGGGTCGTGAAAAGACACCGGCCATGCGGGCCAGCCCCGGATCGCGGCATCCTCGGCGAAATAATGCTCCTGGATCGCTTCGAACAGGCCATGCAGGCGCAGCGCTTCGCCGCCTCCCACGCAATAGCCGCTGAATGCGTGGCCGCGCTCGCTTCCGGGGATCAGATGCTTCGCGCGAAAGTGCGCGTAGAGAAGCTCGAGCACCGGCAACTTGGCCGCGGCGACCGCGGCGTAATCGACAAGCTCGCTTTTTCGCAGCCGCGAAAGCGTGCCCTGGAACTCGGCCGAGCCTACGAGCTCCATGGCACTCTCGCACTCGATAAAATCGGCAATCGCCTCGACGTCCAGATAAAGAATATTGATGAACAGCCGGCTCGAGGGGCTGTAGGGACTCGCGTGCGCCGGGTCGTGCGGGAAAAGGGCGTGCAGCGGATTGACGCCGACGACATCGGCGCCTTTTGCCGCCCAGATACCGACCAGCGCCGCGAGATCGGTGAAGTCGCCGATGCCCCAGTTACGCTCCGAACGCACGCCATAGAGCTGCGCGGCCGCGCCCCAGACGCGGCCACCGTCGGCGAGGGCGGGCGGCGAAAAACATGCGACCGGGACGACGATGAGCAGTGTCTCCGCGATGACCGTGCCGCCGGATTGCAAGGCCAGCCGGTGATATCCGAGCGGCGGCTGCTGCGGCAGGACAAGCTCGCGCGCGATCAGCTCAACACCTTCCAGGGTGGTGCGCTCCGCGGCGGGGAAATCACCCGGTGCGAGATCGCCGCGGTGCTCGATGCCGCGTTCCTCGAACAGGCGCCATTGCAGCGGCGCTGCATCCCATGCCGCACGCAGATGAACGCGGAGCTTCGGGTGCGAGCGCTCGCGCACGACCACCGCCGGCGCGACGATCTCGCGCCATTGCGCGGCGATGCCGGCGGCAAGCGAGCTTTCGACTTCCGGGTCGGTGGCCGCGGCGACATCCATCGCAACGAGCAAGGCGCGCAACGTCGTCTCGGCAACGGCGTGCAGCTGGCCCCGAACATCGTGGTACTCCAGCGCGATGCCGTGAAGCTCGGCGAGGCGCGAGAGCGCGCTCATGCGCCGCGCAGGGTAAATCTGACGGAGCAGGCCGGTAGCACTTCGTTACCGGCCTCCAGCGCGACCGGGTGACTCGCGTAGAGCGTTTGGCCCACTTGCTGCACGATCGGATGCGACCGGTGCGCGCTGAAGTTCGCGGCCAGTTGCAGCTGCGAGCCGTCGCCCAGCGTCCAACGGGCATACATCAATTCGTCGCCCTCGACCTCGAAGCTACCCGAAGGTTTCAATCCGTGTAGCCGTGGCGCGATGTGCGCCTCGCGTATGCCGAGACATTCGCGATACAGCTCGCTCCACTCGCGATGGCCCGGATCTCCGGCTTCGCTCCAGACAAGCTTGCTGCGTTCGAATGTCGCCTCGTTGTTTGGATCGGGGATGGTCGCCTGCAGCGCGGGATCGGCAAAGCGCGCGAAGCGCGCGAACTGTTTTCTTCTGCCTTGCGTTACCGCCAACGCCAACTCGGGGCCCAAGTCGCAGAAAAAAAGAAATGACGTCGACGCCGAGAATTCCTCGCCCATGAACAGGAGCGGCGGGGAGGGCGCGAGCAGGATGCAGGCGACCGCGGCGCGCAGCGCGCGCGGGTTGGCGATCTGTCCAATGCGCTCGCCGAACGCCCGGTTGCCAACCTGGTCATGGGTTTGCAGAAAAGAGACGAAGGCGTCCGGCGGCAGGTGCACAGACGGCTCCCCGCGCGCGATGTTGCCACGATACGGCGAGGGTTCCCCCTGATAGCCGAAGCCCTCGGTCAGGCAACGCGCGAAGTACCACAGCGGCCGCGCGGCATAATCTGCATAGTAGCCGTCCACCTCGCCGGTCACCACGACGTGCGCCGCATGATGAATGTCGTCGTTCCATTGCGCCGTCGCGTGCAGCGGCCGCTGCTGCCCGTCGCGGCCGAGGTAGTGCGCTTCATTGCGATCGTTTTCGAGCACCAGATGTATGTGACGCCCGGCGCCGGGCCCCTCGCGCACGCGCGAGGCGAGCTCGACGAGAATATCCGGCGAGGATTCGTCGACGATCCAATCCACCGCGTCCAGGCGCAGTCCGTCGAAACGGTACTCCTCGAGCCAATAGAGCGCGTTGTGAATGAAGAAGTCGCGCACGGTGCGGCTTTGCTCGCCGTCGTAGTTGATGGCCGCGCCCCACGGCGTGTGATGCGCAGGGTTGAAGAACTGCGGAGCGTAGGCGTGAAGATAGTTGCCATCGGGTCCGAAGTGGTTGTACACGACGTCCAGAAAAACCATCAGCGCACGCGAATGCGCCGCATCGATCAGGCGCTTGAGCTCGTCCGGCGCGCCATAACTCGCGTCGGGTGCAAACGGCAGCACGCCGTCGTAGCCCCAGTTGCGTCTGCCGGGAAAATCGGCGAGCGGCATGAGCTCGACCGCGGTGACGCCCAGATTGACGAGATAGTCGAGCCGCTCGATCACCGCGGCAAAGCTTCCCTCGGCGGTGAAGGCGCCGACGTGAAGCTCGTAGAAGACAGCGTCTTCCCATGGCCTGCCCGTCCAGCCCGCGTCGCGCCACTCGTAGGCCAGCGGATCGACCACCATGCTCGGACGGTGAACATCGTCAGGATTGAATCGCGAGGCTGGATCCGGCACGGTGATGCCGCCGTCGATTCGAAACGCGTAGCGTGTGCCGGCAGGCGCGTCGGCTACGGTCGCTTCGAACCAGCCATCGGCGAGCGTTGACATCTCGAGTGAGCGCCGCGAGCCATGCACGGCGAAATCGAGCTCGACCTGGCGAGCGGCGGGCGCCCACAGGCGGAAGCGCGCGCCAGCAGGCGAAAGCTCCGCACCGAACGGCATCGCATGACGACATCTCATCCTAGGGACATTCGGACCGTTGTCACGTCGCAGGACGGCTGGTCGATCCGACCCGCATCAGCAGCACCAACGATCGTCCCTCCAGCGGGTATGTGCTTTCCGCATCGAATATTCCGTCCGGGGCGAGGCCGTCGTCGCGAGCGGTGTCGACGATCGCCTGCCAGCGACCGTCGCCATGTGGCGCGAGCGTTTTTGTGGGCAGACGAAATGGCACCGAGTCATGATGCGCATTGAACAGCACCACGAAGTCGTCGTCGACGACCCGCTGCCCCCGGGCGTCGATTTCCGTCAGCGCGCTTCCGGCCAGGTAAACGCCCAGGCAGCGCGCGAAATCCTGGCTCCATTCCTCGGTGGTCATCTCCGAGCCGTCGGGCTTGAGCCACACAATGTCCTTGGCCTCGCTGCCGTGAAGTGGTCGGCCCTGAAAGAAATGGCGTCGCCGGAACACCGGGTGCGTTCGCCGCAAGAGCACCATGCGGCGCACAAAGTCGCGCAGTTTCAGACGCTCGGGATCGAGTTCCCAATCGAGCCAGGAAAGTGCACTGTCCTGGCAGTACGCGTTGTTGTTGCCGTGTTGCGTGCGGCCGATTTCGTCGCCCGCGACCAGCATCGGCACACCTTGCGACAAGAGCAGCGTGGCCAGCATGTTGCGCTTCTGGCGCGCACGTAAGGCGTTGACGGCGGGGTCGTCGGTCGGTCCCTCGACACCGCAGTTCCATGACAGGTTGTTATTGTTGCCGTCGCGGTTCTCCTCCAGATTGGCTTCGTTGTGCTTTTCGTTGTACGAGACGAGGTCGTGGAGGGTGAAGCCGTCGTGCGCGGTGATGAAGTTGATGCTGGCGTGCGGGAGCCGGCCGTGGCGTCCGTAGAGGTCGCTCGATCCTGTCAGCCGCCGCGAGAACTCGCCGATCAGTCCGCCGTCACCCTTCCAATACGCGCGCATGGTGTCGCGATACTTGTCGTTCCACTCCGCCCATCCCGGCGGAAAGTTGCCGACCTGATAGCCGCCCTCGCCCAAGTCCCACGGCTCGGCGATGAGCTTGACGCGAGAGAGCACGGGATCCTGCCTCAGAATGTCGAAGAAGGCGCCCAGGCGGTTCACTTCATGCAGCTCGCGCGCCAGTGACGATGCAAGGTCGAAGCGAAAGCCGTCGACGTGCATGTCGGTGACCCAATAGCGAAGCGAGTCCATCAGCAGCTGCAGCACCCGCGGATGCTGCATGTCGAGGGTGTTCCCGGTTCCCGTGTAATCGGTGTAGAAGCGCTTGTCGTCGTGCTGGAGACGGTAGTACGAGACGTTGTCGATGCCGCGAAAGCACAGCGTCGGCCCCAGGTGGTTGCCCTCGGCGGTATGGTTGTAAACGACGTCGAGGATGACCTCAAAGCCGGCCGAATGCAGCGTCTTCACCATGGTCTTGAACTCGTTGACCTTCCCCGACGCGGAATAGCGCGCATCGGGCGCGAAGAATCCTATAGTGTTGTAGCCCCAGTAGTTGCGCAGGCCCTGCTCGACAAGTCTGCGGTCGTCGACGAAGGCGTGCACCGGCATCAGCTCGATGGTGGTCACGCCGAGGCGCTTCAGATAATCGATCACCGGCGCGGTGGCCAGGCCGGCATAGGTGCCTCGAAGCTGGGGCGGAACGTCGGGATGCTGCATGGTGTAGCCGCGCACGTGCAGCTCGTAGATCACCATTTCGTGCCACGGCACTGCCGGCCCGCGGTCGCCGCCCCAGGTGAACGCCGGATCGATCACCTTGCACTTGGGCATCCCTCCCGCGCTGTCGCGGCGGTCGTAGGAAAGGTCCTCGCGCCGGTGGCCCGGGGTGTAGCCGAACAACGCATCGCTCCAGCGCAATGCGCCGACGATCTGCATCGCATACGGATCGAGCAGCAGCTTGTGCGCATTGAAGCGACTGCCTTCGTCGGGACGGTAGCGGCCATACACGCGATAGCCGTAGAGCATCCCCGGCCGCGCTTCCGGCAGATAGCAATGCCACACCTGATCGGTGCGCTCGGAGAGTGCGATGCGCTGGAGCTGCCGCCGGCCGGCATCATCGAAAATGCACAGCTCGACGCGCTCCGCGTTTTCGGAGAACAGCGCGAAGTTAACGCCTTCGCCGTCCCAGGTAGCGCCGCGCGGGTCCGGGGAACCCGGCCATACTGCCGTAATCGGTGTCATCGGCTGGTCAGAAACGCACTTGTCATTCCCGCCACCGATTCAAGCATTCGGGGGCAGGCTTCAGCGGGGATCTGCGTTTGATCAAGTGCCAATGGATTCCCGCTGCCGCGAAAATGACAATGGGCGTGCCGGTGCTCCTCCGCGCGCCGCAGAGTCATGGCGCAGGACGGCGATCGGGGTGTCTCGGCTCCTCGGTTTTGGCTCGCCGCGACCAGCGCTCGAGAAAGTCCGCCGCGCGTTTTTGGCCGCCAAGCCCGAACGCGAGCGCAAGCGCCAGCGCAACCGCGGTGAGCAGGATCAGGAAAGTCTGGCGAATGATGTCGCCCAAGCCCAGATGGTCGATCGCGACCATGGCCACGAAGACGACGATTGCGTACATCGCGAGTCGGCCGAAAAGCGCGGCGTCGGGCATGTCCAGATTTTTGCAGTACGCCGTCACCGACATGCCGATGAAACGCGCGAAGTACGCGCCGAATGCGAGAATCACGATGGCGACAATCACTTTGGGCACGAACAGCACGACTCGCACGACGAGCTCGGTGACGGCGATCAGGCCCACGCTGTTCGAGGCGATCATCAGCGCGGTCAGGATGGTGAGCCAGTAGATCAGCAGGCCGAGAATATCGGTGGTGTCGGTCTCTCCGCCACCCTGTTTCAAAAAGGTATCGATGCCCGCCTTTTCGGTGAGCACATTGAAATTGATTGCGCGCAGCGCTTTGACCACGGCGAAGCGCACCGCCTTGGCGATCAGCCAGCCGAGCAGCAGGATGACCAGCGCAAGCATTACTCTCGGAAAGAACTCGCCCACCTGCACCAGGAACGCGCGCACCGGCTCCCACATCACGTCGAATCGATCCATCGTGACCTCCTGTCAATCCTGCGTGGATCTGCGATCGAGCAGATCCAGAAGACCGGCCAAGGGCACGCGCACCCAATCCGGCCGGTTGTCCACTTCGTAGGCAAGCTCATGAAAAGCTTTTTCCAGCAGGAACAAGTCGAGCAAGCCGCGCATCTCATCCCACGACGTGAAAAGGGCCGCGCGCGACGCGGTATTGCGGTACGCATCCAGAAACGCTTTGCGGGCGACCGCTTCCCATGCTCGCGCCGGCGCCTGCAACGACGCCAGCGCGTCGGGACGTTCGACCGTCGCGTGCAAGGTCGCCTGATGCATCGCATAATTAAACGAGCGCAGCATGCCGGCGACGTCCCTGAGCGCGGAGTGCTTCTGCCGCCGTTCAGCCAGCGGGCGTGCCGGTTCCCCCTCGAAATCGGTGATGACGAAATCGTTCTGGGCCAGCAGCACCTGGGCCAGATGATAATCGCCATGGAGGCGCGTCTTGAACGCGCGCACGGCGGCCGGGGCGCAGGTATCGATGCGTTTCAAGAGTTCGATTCGCGCGGCGAGGAGTTGAGCGGCCTGGGACTGCATCGCTGGATCCAGCGTCGCGCGCTTTTGCTCCAGACGGTCGAGCGTTGCCGCGGCGACATCGTGCGCGTGTCGCACCCACGCGCTCAAGTCGCGCGGCTCGACGGGCTCCGGATCGAAGGCCGGGTTGCCGGTCCGCTGCGACAAGGCGGCGTGCAGCTCCGCGGTGCGCTTGCCGAGGGTGCGGATGAGCGCGAGATAGCCGCCGTGGATATCTGCGGGAGCGCCCGAAGGCAGCACGCCGTCTCGATGCTGCTCGAGAAACTGCTCGACGTAATTCAGCGTGTAACCCCAGGCGTCGCCCTGGTTGACGATGAAACCCTGCAGCAGCGCGAGCGTCGTCACCGCGCCGTCGCCGGCAAGGTACTCGATGGCGCCTGCCACCGGAACCGCGTGCGTGAAGTTCACCGTCTCCGTGAGGAAGCGGCCGATCTCGAGCTCGGGATTGATGCCGGCATGAAGGCGCCGGTAGGCCTTGAGCAGCAGCCGCTCGCCGAGCACGAGCACGGTGTTGCTGCTCTGCGCACCGGTCGAACGCACCTGTCCCTGCCATGCCGCGGCGTCGCTGCCGGCGAGCTCGGCAAAGGCGCCTGTACGCATGAAGCGTATGGTTCCACGTGCGCAGCGGATGTCCTCGCCGGCGCCGATGGCGTTGGCAATCGCGCGACAAAAATCCTCGTCGGCGAATGCATCTGCGAGCACGCCGACACGGCCCTGCTGCCGTACGCGCGCGATAGTCGCGTCCTGCACCGCGCGCATGCGTTCGTCGGGCGCGTCTTCCCAGACCAGCGTCAGCGGAAGCAGGTAAGTCTGCGGCTCGCCGGCGGCACCTTCGGCGCTGGCAAGCGTAATCAGCCAGCTCGACGGGGCCTTGCCCCACTCAACGTGATCGACCAGCGCAACGCGCCGGAGCGGCTCGCCCTTTGCCGCATACCAGCGCTGTCCAGCGACGAATGTCGGTAAGAGATCACGCTCGAGCTGTGCGCGTACTTTTTCCGATAGCGCGATACGCCAGGGGACGACTCGATCGCGGAAGAGGCTTTGCCACCCATCGAAGAGCACCAGTACTGGCAACTCTTCGCGCGGGATCCGATCGTCGCGTTTGGCCGCCGCTTCGCCGACCTTGGTGAGCCGGAACCACATGAAGCCGTGCCCGGGCAGCGTAAGCAGATAAGGCGCATCGCCGATCGACGGAAAGCTCGCCCGGCCCATCACCTCGATCGGGATCAGCCCCTTGTGCATTGACAGGTCGAGCTCGACCGGCTGCGCCGCGCGCGCCAGATTGACCACGCAGAGCAGGAGATCGTCCTCGTACTCGCGCAAGTAAGCGAGGATCTTGCGATTGGTCGGCCGGAGGAAGGTCAGCGTCCCGCGGCCGAATGCCTTGTGCAGCTTGCGCGCGGCGAGCATGCGCCGCATCCAGTTCAGCAGCGAAGACGTCTCGCGCGCCTGCGCCTCGACGTTGACCGCCAGATAGCCGTACACCGGGTCCATGATCGGCGGCAGATACAGCCGCTGCGGGTCCGCCGACGAAAAACCGGCGTTGCGGTCCGGACGCCACTGCATCGGTGTGCGCACACCGTCGCGATCGCCGAGATAGACGTTGTCGCCCATACCGATCTCGTCGCCGTAATAGATCATCGGCGAGCCGGGCATCGACAATAGCAGGCTGTTCATCAGCTTGATCTTGTCCATGTCGTTGTCGAGCAACGGCGCGAGCCGCCGCCGGATGCCGAGGTTCAGACGCGCGCGCGGATCCGCGGCATACGTCTGGTACATGTAGTCGCGTTCCTTACTGGTCACCATCTCCAGCGTCAGCTCGTCGTGGTTGCGCAGGAAGATCGCCCACTGGCAGGTCTCCGGAATCTCCGGGGTCTGCGCCATGATCTCGGTGATCGGGTGCCGGTCTTCCTGCGCTATCGCGCTGTACATCCGCGGCATGAGCGGGAAGTGGTACGCCATGTGGCACTCGTCGCCGTTGCCGAAATACTCGCGCACGTCCTCGGGCCATTGATTGGCCTCGGCCAGAAGCAGCCGATCGTCGTAGTGCTCGTCGATCAGCGCGCGGATCTGCTTGATCACCGCGTGCGTCTCGGGAAGGTTCTCGTTGTTGGTTCCCTCGCGCTCGACAAGATACGGAATCGCGTCGAGACGGAAGCCGTCGACGCCCATGTCCAGCCAGAAGCGCATGGTCTTGAAGATCGCCTTCAGCACCTTGGGATTGTCGAAATTGAGGTCCGGCTGATGGCTGAAGAAGCGGTGCCAGTAGTACTGCTGCGCGAGATCGTCCCAGGTCCAGTTCGACTTCTCGGTGTCGGTGAAAATAATGCGCGTGCCGGCGTAACGCTTCGGGTCGTCGCTCCAGACGTAGAAGTTGCGCTTGTCGGAGTCTTTGGGCGCGCGCCGCGCGGCCTGGAACCACGGATGCTGATCCGAGGTGTGATTGACGATCAGCTCGGTGATGATGCGCAAGTCTCGTCGATGCGCCTCGCGCACGAAGTATCGGAAATCATGGCGTGTACCGTAAGCGGGCGCGACGTTGTGATAGTCGGCGACGTCGTAGCCATCGTCTCTCATCGGCGACGGATAAAAAGGGAGCAGCCAGACGGTGTTGACGCCGAGATCGCGTATGTAGTCGAGCTTTTCGGCGAGGCCCAGAAAGTCTCCGATGCCGTCGTTGTTCGAGTCGTGAAAGGCTTTGACGTGGAGCTCGTAGACGATCGCGTCCTTGTACCAGAGCGCGTCCGAGGTCCCGGCAACGATGCCCTGACTCGGTGGCGCGGCGGCTTGTGTGTCCATTGATTATCTTCGGAACTTCTGGCTCAGTACACTAAAGAAAGTAATCGAATGCCTGTTCGCTCTTTACGCGTCGACGCAGGCGCAACACGTGCGCCGGTGTCCGCGCCGGGTCGAGCTGCACGAAGTTGCGACGGCCGTGCCAGAGGTACCGTGCGTCGGTCAGCAAGTCGTGCATCTGATAAGTGCTGTTCTCTTCCATGCCGAGCGCGGCGAGATCGATGTCGACCCATCCCGATTGGGTGTGCCACGGGTCCAGATTGACGACCACCACGACAGTGTTGTCGACGATGTTGTCAAGGTCGGCGCTGGTCTTGGCATAGCAGATCAGTTGTTCGTTGTCGACCGCGAAAAAGCGCAGACTCCAATCCTGCTGCAATGCGCTATTGTCGCGCCGCGCGCGGTTGATCCTGCCGATGAAGTCGGCGAGGCTGTCGGCGCGCGACAAGTCCCAATGCCGGAGCTGATACTTCTCCGAATCGCGATATTCCTCGCTCCCGGGCTCGCGCGGGATGTGCTCCATCAGCTCGAACGCGGGACCGTAGATGCCGTAATTGGCGGACAGCGTCGCCGCCAGCACGACCCGCGCCATGAACGCCGGCCGGCCGCCGACCTGCAGGTATTCGTTGAGGATGTCGGGCGTGTTCGGCCAGCAGTTGGGGCGAAAGTATTCGCGGCTCGGATCGTGTGCCAGCTCGGCGAAATACTCCGTGAGCTCCTGCTTGGTATTGCGCCAGGTGAAATAAGTGTACGACTGGCTGAAGCCGAGCTTGGCCAGGCGATGCATGATTTTCGGGCGGGTGAACGCCTCGGCAAGGAAGATCACGTCGGGGTGGTCGCGGCGTACCCTCGCTATCAGCCATTCCCAGAACGCGAACGGCTTGGTGTGCGGATTGTCGACCCGGAAAATGCGCACGCCTTCGCCGATCCAGAACAAGAATACGTCCCCCAGTGCGTTCCACAAATCCTGCCACTCTCCGCACTCGAAGTTGAACGGATAGATGTCCTGATATTTTTTGGGCGGATTTTCGGCGTATTGCACCGTGCCGTCGGGGCGCCAGCGGAACCATTCCGGGTGCTCCTTGACCCAGGGGTGATCGGGCGCGCACTGAAAGGCGATGTCGAGCGCGACTTCCAGGCCGTGCTCGCCGGCGCGCTTGATGAGCTCGCGAAAATCCGCGAGCGTTCCAAGCGCCGAATGCGCCGCGGTGTGACCGCCTTCCAGCGCGCCGATCGCCCACGGGCTTCCCACGTCGTCTGGGCTCGCGATCAGCGAGTTGTTGGGGCCCTTGCGCCGCCCTCGGCCGATGGGATGGATCGGCGGAAAGTAAAGGACGTCGAAACCCATCGCCGCGACATAAGGCAGAACGGCATCGCAATCCTTGAACGTTCCGTGTGCGCCTGGCGTCGGACCGAACGAGCGCGGAAAGAGCTCGTACCATGTGCTGTAGCGCGCGCGATCGCGGTCGACGTGCACCGAGAGCTCGACCGGATGCGTGAATGCGAAGCTGCGGTCGGGATATTCCTTCGCCAAACTGAACAGATCTTCGTCCAGCGCGAGCGTTGCGAGCACCGCCGGATCCTGCTCGCTGCGCAGCCGCTTCGCCCATGCTGCGAGGCGGCGCTTGGCGCCGGCTTTGGCGCGGCTCGCGGCGCTGTCGATCAGCGCAGCGCCGACTTGTGCCGCGACCAGCAAGTCCTCGGCGTCGACCCGCCGCGCGAAATCGTGGCGCCAGGAAAGGAAAGCATCCACCCACGCAGTCACCGTATAGCGATAGGCACCGATGCGCTCGACGGTAAATGCCGCACGCCATCGATCATTGCCCAGCGCGACCATGGGCACGCTCTCCCATGCCGCCTTGCTGTCGTGTCGATAGAGCAGCAGACACGCGAGCTGGTCGTGCCCATCGGCAAAGCAATCGGCTTCGACCACGACCTCTTCGCCCAGCACGCGCTTGATCGGAAAACGGCCGCCGTCGACCGCGGGCATGACCGCTTCGATCACCGCGCGAACCGGGGCCGTGGGAGCCGCCGCTTTGCTGCGTCCCATTTTGCCGCTGCCGCTCATTTTGCTGCCCCAGAGCTCCTGTCGGGCTTGAGCAGAAGGCATCCGAGCGGCGGCAGCGTCAGCGTGAGCGCGTGTGCGCGACCCTGCGCCGGCACCGGCGCCGCTTCGACCGCACCGAAATTGCCGACCCCGCTGCCGCCATAAACGCCCGCGTCGCTGTTGAGCAGCTCGCGCCAGAG
>DATNNK010000515.1:0-5574 GCA_035601875.1 Casimicrobiaceae bacterium
GTCGGTATCCACGTTCTCTGCGCCTACGATCGCCGTCGCCGCCGCGACGGCGTGCTGCGTTTCAGCCTCGGCATTGACCAGCGCTGGATAGCGGCGCTCGTAGCGCAACGTCGCGGACATCTCGAACGTTGCCGCGACGCCGGAGACGATCGAGCGCATCCGTTGCTCGATCGTGTCCTGCACTTCGCGCTTGAATGAGCGCACGGTTCCGCGCAAGACGACTTCCTGGGGAATCACATTCCAGGTATCGCCGCCGTGCACCTGCGTGACGCTGACCACGCCCGCGTCGAGCGGATGCAGATTGCGTGCGACGATCGTTTGCAAGGCATTGATGACGTGCGCGACGAAGAGCATCGGATCCTTGCCGGTGTAAGGCATGGCCGCATGCGCGCCTTTGCCGGTCACAACGATCTCGAAAATGTCGTAAGCGCCCATCAGCGGTCCCACGCGCATGGCAAAAGAGCCCAGCGGCTTGCGCGGCCAGTTGTGCATGCCGTACACCGCGCGCATGGGAAATTTGTCGAAGAGCCCTTCCTCGACCATTACCCGGCCTCCACCTTCATTTTCCTCGGCAGGCTGAAAGATGAAGTAGACGGTGCCCTCGCAGCTCTTCTTGCCGGCGAGCGCCTTGGCGGCGCCCAGCAGCATCGTCGTATGGCCATCATGACCGCAGGCGTGCATCTTGCCTTCGTGGCGCGAGGCATAAGGCACGCCCGAGCGCTCATGCACGTGCAGTGCGTCCAGATCGGCGCGAAGTCCGATCGAACTACCGCTATCTCCGCTGCCATTGCCACGCAGCACGCCGACGACGCCGGTCTTGGCCATCCCGGTGTGCACTTCGAGCCCGAAGGCGCGCAACTTTTCGGCGACAAATGCGCTGGTCTCGGTCTCCTCGAAAGCCGTCTCGGGATGCGCGTGGATATGATGCCGCCACTGTCTCATTTCGGGAACGAGTGCGTCGATTTCAGGCAAGGTTTTCATGGAGGCGCGAGCGCGAAAGCCGAGGAGAAGAAGCCGCAATGTTAGCGTAAACGGCTTGCCTCGTCCGCTACGGTAAGATGCGCGCTACCTGCGAGTTAGCTGCGAGCATTATCGATGCCACTTCCTTATCAAGCCATGTACGATCTCGCCATTGTCGGTGGCGGCATCAACGGCGCGGGTATTGCGCGCGATGCGGCGGGTCGCGGTCTCAAGACACTGCTGGTCGAAAAAGACGATCTTGCCTCGCATACGTCGTCTTGGAGCACCAAGCTGATCCACGGCGGTTTGCGCTATCTCGAGTACTACGAATTTCGGCTCGTGGCCGAGTCTCTTGCGGAACGCGAAGTGCTTCTCCGCGCCGCGCCGCATATCATCACGCCGCTGCAGTTCGTGCTGCCGCATGAGCCGCATTTGAGGCCCGCTTGGATGATACGCGCGGGACTATTCCTGTACGATCATCTCGGCGGCCGCAAGAGCCTGCCGTCCTCCTTCGGCGTCGAGCTCTCCACCAGCAAATGGGGCGCGGGCTTGAAGAACATCTTCCACCGCGGCTTTGTCTACGCCGACGCGCGCGTAGACGACGCACGTCTGGTCATTTTGAACGCCATCTCCGCGCGCGAAAAAGGCGCGGACATTCGCACCCACACCAAGCTGATCGCGGGCCGCCGCGAGAACGGCCATTGGCGCATGACGTTGCAGGAGGCGGGCGGCGAAACGCGGGAGGTCAGCGCGCGAGCGCTCGTCAACGCCGCGGGACCGTGGGTGAAGCAGGTGCAGGACGAAGTTAGCGCCGAGCCGGCCCAAGCGCAGGTACGACACGTGAAGGGGAGCCATATCGTCGTCCCTCGCGTCCATCAGGAAGAACACGCGTACATTTTGCAGAATTCGGACCACCGGATCGTTTTCGTGATCCCGTATCAGAATGATTTCTCGCTGATCGGAACCACCGATATTCCGGTCGAGGAATATGAGCATCCTGAAATATCGAGTGAGGAGATGGGATATCTGTGCAGTATCGCCAGCGCGTATCTGGCCAAGCCGATCACGCCTGAGGAGGTTGTCTGGACCTACAGCGGTGTGCGGCCGTTGTACGACGACGGCTCCTCCGATCCCACCGCGGTGACACGCGACTATGTGCTGAAACTTTACGCCGACGATGGCGTGGCGCCACTCCTGTCCATTTTCGGCGGCAAGATCACCACCTACCGCCGCCTTGCCGAACAGGCGCTGCGCGAGATCGCTCCTTTCTTTCCCGAAATGAAACGCCCGTGGACGAAGGCCGAGCCTTTGCCCGGCGGTGACATAGTGCGGGGCGATCTCGCCGCGTATGAGCGCGAGCTCAAGGCGCGATACGCCTCGCTCGATTCTCGACTGCTTGGGGCGCTCGCTCGCCGCCACGGAACGCGTTCGTCGCGCGTTCTGGACAATGCCAAGGTGGCGGCAGATCTGGGCCGGCATTTCGGCGATACCTTGTTCGCGGCCGAGATCGACTACCTGATCGCGCAGGAGTGGGCGACGAGCGCCGAAGATATTCTCTGGCGCCGCACCAAGTGTGGGTTGCACATGACAGCGGGTGAGCGCGAAGCCGTGTCGCATTACTTGCGCGACAGACCGGCCGCCGTACCCAAGCCGATGCCATGAAGCCGCTCGCCGCGCTTCCTGACATCGCACGACAAGATATTCGCTGTGTGCTCACCGATATCGACGACACGCTGTCGACGCGAGGGCGGATCACGGCGGAAACCTACACCGCGATGGAAGAGCTTCACGCCGCGGGATACCTGGTCATTCCGGTGACCGGACGGCCGGCGGGCTGGTGCGACCACATCGCGCGCATGTGGCCGGTCGACGCAATCGTTGGCGAGAACGGTGCGCTGTATATGAGGCACGATGACGTCGCACGGGCGTTGAAAAAACGCTTCGTAGCGGACGAGTCGGAAAGAAAACGCAATCGCCAGCGGCTGGCCGCGATCGGCGAAAAAATCCTGTGCGAGATTCCCGGTTGTGCTCTCGCCTCGGATCAGCAATACCGCGAAACCGACATCGCCATCGATTACTGCGAAGACGTCGTGCCGCTTTCGCGCGAGGACGTCGAACGCGTTGTTGCGATGATGCGATCAGAAGGCCTGAGCGCCAAAGTATCTTCGATTCACGTCAACGGATGGTTCGGCAGCTATGACAAGCTGGCCATGACGCGTACCCTGCTCGCAGAGGAGTTCGGCATCGATCTTGACGCCGAGCAGCAGCGATGTATTTTTATCGGCGACTCGCCAAACGACGCACCGATGTTCGACTTTTTCAGTTATTCAATCGGCGTCGCGAACGTGCATGCATTCGGCGACGCAATTGCTGCTCCGCCGAAGTACGTGACGACGGCTAAGGCCGGTGCAGGATTCGCAGAGCTGGCGACGTTTCTGCTCGGCTGACTGGAACCTGAGTGGCATCCGAGCGGCGATCGAGTCGCAGCGATGACCCTATTTCGCCGCCGTCATGGTCGCGAGCTTGCCGACGTCGAGCTCCTTGAGCGCTCCGGTAAGGACGCCGGCGTCCACGCCCGAGCCGTTGACGGTAACGCTAAAGCGATTGTTGAGGATGACGCTCACTTCGCCGCTTCGGGCCCGGCGGTCGTAGCGCTCGTGGACGAGCTGACCGTTGATCTTGGTCGTACGCTCATAGCCGGTATCGGTTTCCTTCTCCATGCTCGGATCGAATTTTGCTGCGAGTCCGGCGAGTCCCGACAAGGACCCCAGATCGGTGATCTCGACCTGAATGCTGGCGTTCGCACCATCACCATAGCGCGCGGTCGCACTCGAGCCCTTGATGCCCATGGCTTCGCCGCTCTGGCCAGAGGCCTCGATGCGTCTCAGCCCGCCGATCGTTTCAGGCAGCAGGTCCTTCAGACGGTGAAAATCGACCGGCTGAACATCCTTGCCGCCGGTCATGATCTGTCCGACCGCGTTGAGCGCGGTATTCATGTCGACCGCAGAGCCGGCTGCGGCACCCGGGTCTCTCGCGCCGGAAGCCTGCGCCGCTTTTTCCGCGCGTTCCGCTTCCTCGCCCATGCGCCCGAGCTTGCCGATCGCGTCGCTGACACGCGCGCGATCGGCATCTGATTTTCCGCCAAACATGCTCGATAGCACGCCGGCGGCAACGGCGGTGTCGGCGGCGCCATCGCTGTGGGAGCTCAACTTGCCCATTGCGCCAAGGCCGAGAAAACCAAGGCCACCGATCGCGCAGGCACTCAGCACGCCGATCACGACCGCCATCACGATGGCGCAGAGCACGGTTACGATGGTGTAGCCGATGGACTTGTCCTGCGGACAGCGCATCAGAACCGGCAGCCCAAGATAGAGCAGATACAAGCCATACAGGCCGGCAACGAAGGCGAGGATGCCCAGCATCGGAATGAGGTGGAAGATACCCGCGACCCACGCCGGGGTGTAGCTGTAGGCGGTGACCTTCAACGCTCGCAACGAATCGCGCTGACCGCCGAACGTCGGCGCCAGAACGTCAACCAGCCACGAAATCAGCCACACGATGACAAAGGCGAAGACAAATTGGAGCACGGCGGTGAGTACCGCGGCGATAATGCCGGTCCTGACCGTGCCGATGAAGGGAACGGTGACGCCGATCAGAGTGGTGCCAAGCAGTGTCGCCACGACGCCGATCGCCACCAGCGGCAGCACGTACCCCAAGTAGATCGAGCCGGCGGTTGTCGGCTCCGCTGCGATCAGCGGCCATTCGGTCGAGGGTGACAGCAGTATTCCCTTGATCCGTGCCAGTAATCCATGGGCCATGGCCGCGTCAAAACGCGGCAAAGGATCGGCGGGCCCACCCATTCTTGGCGGCGGCGTGCCTCCCATCGATGCGGCAGGTTCAGGCGCCGACCGGGGCGCGCCTGCGTCGGACGCTGCATGGTTAAACGTGGGCCGTGGCGAGCTGGTTATGATCGGCGCCGCGGGCTCGACTGCCGGGCGCGGCGGAGGCGCAATCGGCGGCGCGGGTTCGACCGCTGGGCGCGGTGGAGGCGAAATGGGCGGCGCGGGTTCGACTGCCGGCGGTGGCGGAGGTGAAACGGGCGGGGCGGGTGCGACCGGTGTTGGGCTTGCCGCTACCGTCGGAGCCGCCGCCCCGCAGTGGGAACAGAACTTGGCGCCGTCGGCGATACGTTGGCCGCATTGTGCGCAAAACATGGAAAGCCTCCGCAGGAAATGCTGGAAATGTGAACTGGCGCGATTGTGCGCCGGTCCGGCCAACGATTCAACGGGACCCGCGGGACAACGCTCGCTGCAGCGCCGCGGCGCCGGCGTAACGCGCGCCCGACGCTTCCTCGATGCGCAGACCCTCGTTCCATTTCGCTGTTCGTTCTCCGCGCGCAAAGGAGCCGACTTTGAGCTGACCGGTGTTCCATCCCACGGCAAGATGGACGATGGCGACGTCTTCGGACTCGCCCGACCTCGCTGAAACGATAGTGCCAAAGCCCGCGCGGCGGGCGGCCTGCAGCGCGGGCAGCGTCTCGGTCAAGGTGCCTGCCTGATTGGGCTTGAGCAACACGGCATTGCACGCCAGATCGGCAGCCGCGGCGTCGATACG